>NZ_LDUI01000026.1:0-35980 GCF_001043555.1 Chromobacterium sp. LK1
CCAGCAAAGCCAGACCGTGGCGGCAGGCACCAACCTGGACCTGGTGGCGCAGCGCGACACTAACCAGACCAGCGGCCGGCGCTGGCTGCATAACGTGGGCCAGCACATCAGCCTGTTCGTCGCCGGGATCAAGGACCAGATCGCGCTGAAGCTGATCGCCGCCAAGGGCAAGGTGCAGGTTCAAGCGCAGAGCGACAGCATCGAGGTGACCGGCGACCAGGACGTCAAGATCACCGCCATCAAGGGCCAGCAGCTGTGGAACGGCAAGAAGGAGATTCTGCTGACCAGCGGCGGCGCTTATGTGCGGATCAAGGACGGCAAGATCGAGCTGCACGCGCCGGGCACGGTCAGCTTCAAGGGCGGGCGCCATGACTGGAGCGGGCCGGCCAGCATGCACCCGCCCTTGCCGCAGTTTCCCAAAGGCGTGTGCGTGGAGTGCATGCTCAATGCCTTGAAAGCGCGCAGCCCCGTGGCGGCGACCACGCCGGGGAGCGCCTAAGCCATGTTCCTGCAAAACCCGCACGCCGCCGACCTGTCCATGCAAATCGAAGCCTGGATCGCCCACTCCCCGGCCGCCCAATATGGCTGGATCGTGGATGGTTGCCAGCTGGAGTCCGGCGACTGGCGCTGGCTGCGCCGCCACGCGCCGCCGTTTGAACCAGCGTATGCCGAAGGGCCGATGGAAGCGCTGGGCGATGCCGGCATCCTGCTGTGGCCGGGCGACGCGCGGCGCCAACTCTGGTGGCCGCAATGGCTGGCCCGCGCCTCCGGCCGGCCGCTGCTCAGCCTGGCCGAATACCGCCCCACCCCGCCGGACAGCGAGTTCTGGCACTGGCTCAGCCAGTTGGACACAGAGGACGGCGCCTGCCTGGTGCTGCGCATTGCCGACACCCATGCCCTGGCCAACGCCCTGCCGCTGCTACAGGCCGAACAAGCCGCCGCACTGGCCGGCAGGCTGGCTCGCTGGGGCTGGATAGAGCGCGATGGCAGTTGGGCCGGCATGGCTCTGCCCGATGCCGCGCCGGGTCCGCTGCCGCCACGGCTCACCTTCAGCGCCGAGCAGTTCCGGCAACTGATGCTGCGCGCCCAGCCGGACATGCTGCTGCCGGTGCTGGCGCATTTCGATGTGGCCTTGCCAGGGCTGGCGCCTAACTGCCTGCACCAGCAATTGCAGCGGCTAGCCGCCACGATGGACGGCTATGGCATTGCGGACACCCCCAGCCAAGCCTTGTTCGTCGCCACCGCCTTCGAACGCGGCGACGACTTCCATCAGGCGCCGGAATGGCAGCCCTACTGGCGGCAGACCCGGGCCGGACAAGCCTGGTGCCGGCTGCTGACATGAGAAACCCGCGACTATCCTGGCGGGCAAGATGCGGCGCCCTCGCCATCCCGCTGACGCTGGCCGGCTGCAGGGAGCGCGAACCGATGAATGTGCCGGTGGCCAGCTACAACTTCTCCGACCACACCGTTTCGGATATCTGGGTGAACAAGGCCTGGGTCGGCAGCGTGATTCAAGGTGGCGGTGGTGGCAGCACCTGCTGCGTGTCGCTGCCATACCGCTACGCGCCCGGCACCAAGATCACGCTGGACTGGGACCGTTACGATTGCACCATCAGCAATAATGAATGCCTTGCCAAATACAAGGGACGGCAGTGGCCAATCAAGCGGATACACAAAGTCGTCGAAGTGCCGCCTTACCAAGCCAAGGACGTCGCGGAACTACAGCTAGCACTCTTACCCAATGACGAGATTCGGGTGTATGCCGGTGGTGTTTATTTTTCGCATCTCCAGCACCCAGCTTGGAAAGAGTTTGGTGATTTATTGGCGCGTGGCTTACGTCCGCTTGAGGGTGAGTGGCCGGTTCAAAACACGCGACTCAAGCTGGAGGCCTCCCAATGAACGCCCCGCTCACCAACCCAGCCCAGCAAGCTGCTCGCCCGCGCCAAGCACGATATGATTTCACCATCAGCTTCCAGCACCCGCTCAGGAAAGATAAATGACAATAGAAAAACGCATGCCCCTGCTCTTACTGTTTGCCACGCTGCTGGCGCTGACCGGCTGTTGGGAGCGCGAGCCGATGAATGTGCCGGTGGCCAGCTACAACTACACCGACCATTCCGTCATCTCTATCTGGGTGAATAAAGGCTGGGTCGGCAGCGTCTCATACAAACAAGGTGGCGGCAGCACCTGCTGCGTGTCGCTGCCATATCGCTACGCGCCCGGCACCAGGATCACGCTGGACTGGGACCGTTACGATTGCACCGTCAGCAATAATGAGTGCGCCACCAAGTACAAGGACAAGGACTGGCCAATCAAGCGGATACACAAAGTCGTTGAGGTGCCGCCTTACCAAGCCAAGGACGTCGCGGAACTACAGCTGGCATTCTTGCCGAATGACGAGGTTCGGGTGTATGCCGAATCTCGTGGTTTTAGACACGTAGACCACCCGTCACACAAAGAATTTGGAACACTACTTGAGTGGAATCGCCCTCTCGAAGGTCAATGGCCCAAGCCAAATACGACTAAACCGGAGGCCTCGCGATGAGTAGCCAGGATGCCTGCGCGCCCCAAGGCGCGGAAACCCTGGCGCAAAAAGCGGCGCGCTTCCAGACCAAGGCGCAACTGAGCGGCGACACCGGCAAGCTGCAAGCCAGTTGCAAGCGCGATGTCTGGGCGACTTTCTTTTTTGACGGCACCAATAATAACCGCGACCGCGACCTGATCGAGCCGGTGAAGAAGGGCCGGCCGCGCGCGCTTTGCGAACACTCCAATATCGTCACCTTATTCGAATCGGCTAGTGCTGACACCGACACATATCACTACGCCTATTATGTCCAAGGAGTGGGGACCGTCTTTAAGGAGATAGGCGAGGACACGCCCAATGACTCCGGGCTGTCGCTGGCCCAGGGCGGCCAGGCCAGGCTCAGCTACGCCTATTATCAACTGTGCAATACGATCTCTCACGCGCTTACTGACCGTAGGATTTTCAAAGAACCTGACTTCAAAACCGAACTCAAGGTCAGTAATCAGCTGGACCAGAGAATTCCGGACTTCACCAGCCTGCAAGCGATCCAGCAAAAGCTGGCCGCCGCCATCGGCGGCAACAAGAACACGCCCAAGATTCAAAGCCTGACGGTGGCGGTGTTCGGCTTCTCGCGCGGCGCGGCGGAGGCGCGCGCCTTTTGCCGCTGGCTGGAGAAGTCCAGCCTCAAGGACGGCGACGGCTGGCTGTTTGCCGGCTGCGTGCCTATCCGGCTGCAGTTCCTCGGCCTCTTCGACACCGTGGCCTCGGTGGGCCTGGCCCACTCCACCCCGCTGGCTGGCCGGGCGCCGGGGCGCTCCGGCAGCGGCGTGATGGATGGGCAGATGGGCTGGGCCACGCCAGACATGCTGAAAGTGACCCGCTTCACCCGGCAATGCCGGCATTACGTTGCCGCGCACGAAGTGCGTTACAGCTTCCCGCTGAGCAGCATCCGCCATCAGGATGGCGGCATGCCGCCGGGGGCGCTGGAAGTGGTTTACCCCGGCTCCCACTCCGATGTGGGCGGCGGCTACGGCCCTGGCGACCAGGACAAGGCGGTGGGCCACCGCCGCAAACTGCTCAGCCAGATCCCGCTGCTGAATATGTATCAGGACGCCCGCAAAGCCGGTGTGCCCTTAAGGACGCTCGAAGACTTGGCGAAAGATCGTAAAGACATCGTGGCGGACTTTGAATGCGACCCCACCTTGATCAAACGCTTCAACGCCTATATGGGCTGGGCCAGCGGCGGCGGGAGTTTGGTGGAGGACAAGCTCTACCACCATCTGAAGAAATACTGGCACTGGCGGGTGGCCACCTCGCCGCGCTTCATGCAGCAGGACTGCATGCAGCAACTGAGCAAGGGCGCCACCCAGCGCAGCGCGCGCGCCGACAAGCAGGACCTGGAAGACATGCGCGCCAGCGAGCAGGATTGGCAAGGCGATCTTGGCAAGGCGGAGGGCGAGGCCGGCGGCGAGGCGGCGGAGCTGGTGCGGCTGCAACTGGCCGCGGCCAAGCTGACGTTGCCCAAGGAAGTGCACGACTTCTTTGACCAGCACGTCCACGACTCCCACGCCTCTTTCTACATGATAGGGCCCACCACCGCCTGGCAGCGGCAAAAGCGGGTGGCCGCCGCGCGCAAGGCCAAACGCCAGCAGGGCGGCGGCCCCAGCGGCCTGCCGCTGGACGGGCCCAGCCCGTATCAGCAGAAGGTGCTGGACAGCGCGCCCGGCAGTTCGGAAGACCCAAGCCGGATCGACGCCTCCAATTTCCCGGTGGTGAGCGACGACGACTACTTCAGCCTGGTCAAATCCGACGGTATGCCCGGCGTGATTGCCGCCACCATGACCAATACCCGCCACGAAGTGGGCGGCCACGGCCACCAGCGCGCCACCTTCGTGGGCAGCAAGGCGCGTTACGGCAAGGCCCAGGGTAAAGCGATAGACTTGATCGCCCAGGACTCCGCCCGCATGCGGCAAGACCAGTTGGCGCTGGACTACGCCGAGCAGGTGCGCAAAAGCAAGCTGGTGTTTGAAAACCAGAAGAGCTTCCTGCAACAGCAGGGCCTGCCCACCCATCACCTGGAGCGGCTGCATCAGCAGGATTTGAAGCAGATGGGGGATCAGTTCCAACGGCGGATACGGCTGTAGGAAGCTGTTCAAAGCCTGCGCTGCTTCGCGGTGCGTAACACGGTGAATGCCGCATCGCGCCAAGCGCGGCAGACATTGAACGGATCAAAAGGAAAGCGCCGATTAAAATGAATACCCTCACACTGCTGATGGCCACCCCCTGCGTAATGCAGTTGGTCTATCTGAAAGTCTCGCTGACGAGAGCCGGAGAAAGCTGGCTAGCTTGGCTGCTTTACCTGGGGCTTCCGCTCTTGCTGCTGCTGTTGGCCTTATACTTCCACCTCGGCCCCTGCGGTGGCTGGGGCTGCCTGGGCTCAGGCGTTCTGGCCTTGCTGCTGGCCATCAGCGGCGGCATCAGTCTCACCACGGGAGCATTGTCGTTCATGCTAGGCTGTTACCTGAAAGGGCGGCGCGGCCTGCTGTAGCGGGCGGCAAGCTTGTCGAAACCATCACGCTAAAATAAGCAAACCATGAAACCACTGCTGGGCTGCTGTATTGTCCTGCTTCTTGCCGGGAAAACTTTCGCCCAATCCCGCCAGTGCGAGTCCATTTTCTCCACGCTCCAACACCTGAAGATAGAAAGCTGCGATCAAGACCGCATCAAGGTCTCAGGCACCCTCCATGGCAAGGCCATCCAAATACAGGCCTCGGTCCATGTCTCGGAAACCGGCGCCTACCGTGGCTACGACCTGACGCTGAACCATGCCTTCATCGAGCCCGCCAACACCGGCCGCTACCTTACACATATTGACAGCGCATTCAGCCTGCCATTACCGGAAGGTGTTTTACAAATCATTCACTCGGACTCCCTATTTGGAGAGGGGCAACACAACAAAAACAATGCCTACTATGCCTGCATCCACCCTCACTTCAAGAAGTGCCCGACGCTTGAGCCAGACCACTTGATCAAGACGCAAGACATCCTCCCTATCATCGGAAAAATCGCTGAAGCGCCATGGCAGGAGAACATTTGAAAACTCAGCTCCCCGTCTTGCTATTTGCCGCCTTGCTGGGAGCCGCGCCGCCCTCCAGGGCGGCTTCCCTCAGCGTAGACAGCCCCGCTGCCCTGAAACGCAATGCGGCCACCTATAAAAGAGACTACATCGACCCCAAAGGCGCGTATGCCGACGCTAGCATTTTCTCGGCCGTCACCGGGACAATAGGCGGAGAGAAAAGCGTGCTGCTGTTTTTGCGCCTGAAAGGACAATGCCGCGTCGTTCATTTCTCCCCCTCGAGTGCCAGCCCCAAAAACGGCATCCTGCTGGATGCGCCATGGTGCCAGTTCAGCACCGCCCCCACCGTTACAGAAAATCAGGAATTTGCACGGGTAAAGTACGCTATCCGCGTGAAATCCAGCACCAGCAGCGAAGAGATCAAATTAGATAAGCATACGGGTGAAATATGCTCCAACTCATGGGGCAACACTGAGCTGACATGCCCATAGCAAAGCATTATGATTTAGCCCCCAAACCTACCCCTTATTCATCATGCCCGCCCCCGCCGCGCTTGCTGGCATCGCCGCCCTGATGGTTGCCAGCGCCCCGGCATTGGCCATGGATTGCGTCAAAGCCCGCTCCGCCGTGGAGCGCCTTATTTGCCAGTCGCCGGTGCTGCGGCAACAAGACCGCGTGCTCAATGCGCAATACCGCTTTGCCATGGAGATGGGCGCGCGCGCCGCCCAGTTGCAAGGCGAGCAAGCCGCCTGGCTTGTTCGGCACCGAGACGCCTGCGCCCAGGCCACCTGCCTGACCCAGGCATACGCCAGCAGAATCGCGGAGCTGGATGCCTTCATCGACACCACGGCCCAGCCCTGCGCAATACGGGAGTCCATGCTCGTTGGCCCGTGGAGCGGGCTGCGCGATGCCGAGTTCGATGTTTTTGAGCTGCAAGCAGGCCACGTGTTCAATAGCTGGCGCCACGAGCGGCCGGAGTATTCCGGCCTCAAGTGGGCATTCGATGCCAACACCTGTCGGCTCGATCTCTTCGTGGCAGCCGGCAAGCCGGCCAGCCATTACCGCCTGTTCCTCACGCCCCGGCGGCGCTTGCTGGCCTTGCGCCAGCAGCCGCCGAGCAGCAGCGTCTACCAGGCGCTACACGACAAACCACGTCGGTCTTGATAGGCGCGCCGGCTGCGGCCGGCCAAGCTGCCACCCTGGGACGGCAAGATTCAGTGGTTGAAAGATCACGAAGCCAATATCGCCCCGCCCAAGCCTAGCGAAGAGCTGATGGAGAAGCTGGCCAAGGCCAAGGGGCTGGACCCGAAAACCGGCAGGCCGCTGGGTGCCGACGCTTCCTAAACGCGCAACGCTCTGGGCGCTGCTGCTCCTGCGTGCCGCCTGCGGCAACAAGTAGCGCGCCGTGCCCACGCTTGAGAGGATTGAGGCCAAGCGGGCCTTTAGCTGCGTCTACGAAAAAAACCACTTACCCAAACACAACCCCGATGCAGAGTAGCGCTATCGCTACGCTCGCCATGTGCAAAAGAATAATCTGCTGAAAGACGACATCAGCGTTTATCCAGTGCTGGAATACGATCGTTCACGGCTTGCTCATCACCCCCTGTCAAGCCGCGCCCTATCAATGGGGCAGGATGGTAAAATATCCATGAGGATTAATCAGCAAGATCAAAACAGCGCCCACAGCAAAACACTTCCACCATTGATCAATCAATATACGCACACTTAACACCGCAGCAGCATAAAAGCCCAGCAATGTGAGTGCAAAGGCAATGTAGCGATACATCATGCCATCCATCATGCAGGAGCCATCACCGCATGAATAATCTATTCTCGGCAAAAAGTAGGCGTAATATGAGAGCAGCAGCGTGATAAAAAATACGACGACCGCGCTCTTGGCATGTTTTTTCTGAGTAGCTGTTTGCATTCAATTTCTCGACAAGATGATTTGATCAAATCCATTCGGATGACTGGCGCATCGGCTAGCCAGCGAGGCTATAGCTCAAGTCTCCGCACTCTGTAAAAGAGAAACCCCAGTTTGGCCAGTCAGCCTGCCACAGGCCTATTTCTTTGCGGGTAATGGGCATGGTGCGGAGCCTATCGCTTGGCAGCATTGAGTTTGCCACAAGCGCCCATACTCTCATTGGAAGGGGTTAGCGTCCAGACAGACTTACTCCATAAAAATCAGAGCGGCGAGCAGAGTATGCGGCAGGGCGATAGCCCCCTCTTTTTTAACTAGCGCAGCGCGCTGTAAGCAGGAAAGGAGATGGCCGCAAAAAAGCTGCCAGAATGGTTTATTTTCATAAAACGATGCACGCTACCGGACAATAGACTGAGTTAGTTATTTCTTATGAAAATTATTCAATGCAAAGGCACCAATCGACATCATGCTAATGTCGGCATTTGGAGTGAGTTGAACTAGCCGGATGGTTTATAGCGAGCTAAGTCGTGCTGCTCGGGCTGGCAATAATGACCCAGCCTGTGCTAATTCGAAAACCGCCACCGCCCCCATCTTCATCGCTTGCCTTGACTTCCGGGCTATCGGAGAGCGGCTGATCCAGCGTGACATCATGGCAAAGCGGATGGCCGTACCCAGCCAAGCACCGGCGCAGAGCAGCGCCCCATTTCACCTCCCCCAGCTTGACGCCCATCGCCAGGCTGTTTAGGCTTTGCTCCGCGCCGTGCTCAATCACGCGGCGCAGGGTTTGCAGGCCCATCCATTTAACTCTCCCGCAGATACAACGGTCCGCTTTGGCGCCGTTACGTCTGCTGCCACGCCGTACCCATTCGGGGCGGGCCGTGGCAGGGAGCCTTCGGGCTACCGGTTTTTGGTAGAGTTAGCCGGTCCTGCAACCTTGTCACGTGCCTGCCCTAGCCTCGCCTGGGCAGGTTTCCAAACTGACATGGAGACCGTGATGACCTTTCCTACCTTTCCCCCTGGTATTCCTCCACCTGATCCGGATGAAACCGCCGCCGCGCTGCTGGAACAACTGCGCCTATGCCTGCATCAACTGCCGGCCGCCGCTGGCGATGTGGTGGCCTTGGGCGCGTTGGGCCGGCAATTGAGCTACTGCCACGCCAAGCTGGATGCCCTGCTCTTGCAAGGCACGATTGATCTGCGCGCCGCCCACCTGGGCTTGCAAGCCCTGCTCACTCTGCTGCAACGCCGCGACGAGCCGCTGCTGTTCAGCAGCGAGGAAGCGCTGGCCTTGCTGGAGCCGGTGCAGCAACGTTTGCAGCAGGGGCTGCAGCACATCAATCGCGTGTTTTGATCGGCCAGATGGGGAGCATTGCCATGATGAAGCTATTGAAGCAGCACAATGACACGCTCAAGCGCGCCGCGCGTTTGCTGATTGTCTATGAGGCGCGCAGCGGCGTGGTCGCCTTGGCGGACGACTGCCCGGCCCATCCGGCCAATTCCACGGCCATTCTTCAGGAGATTCAGCTGGCGCTGGCGGAGTTTCGCCGTTGGCAGCAACGGCATGGCGCGCAGGAATACGCGCGCGCCGCCATCCTGGCGATGTGGGCGTCCGGCGCATGGCGCAACCGCGATACTTGCGCGCGGCTGTGTTATCGGCAGGCGGGGTTCAGCAATATGGCGCTGGCGCGCCAAGCGCTGGTGGGAGCGCCGGCGCCGGGGGAGGCGCCTCCCTGAACGGGCACGATGCGTACCTATCCTGAAGCGCTGTAAATACGCGAGACACCACGAATCCCACGCGCGCCGGGTCTCTTCAAGCCTGCCATCGTTAGAACCTGTTTACGATCTCGCGAGCTAAGGCGAGACCAGGCGAAAACGGGCGAAAAAGCGGAATGTACTGGTGGTACATGAGCATTTTGAGCTCGGTTTCAACGCCGTATCGCCGACGCGCAGCAGATCGTAAGCAGGTTCTTAGGGATGGAGGATATATTTGGCCAAGCCAATACCTCCTCCCTGCTTTATTCCCTCGCGGCGGTGCAGACTTTGAACAGGACCCCAGGGCAAGGACAGCCGCGTGTTGCGGCGAAGCTAGCGGCTCGCACGGGAGGCTGACAAACCTTATTTTTCCACGTTCAGATCGGAATAACGGTACTCGGTCTGACCCGTTTTTTGCGAGCGGTGCATGAGTGGGAGAAAAATGCCCAGCTCCATGATGTAGGCTTGCTGCTCTTGCGCATCGCCGGTTTCACAATTCATCAGCACCGCTTCGCCATTCAGGCTTGGGTGTATTCTGTGCGCGGCCAGCACACCGCTGCTCTTGCATTGCCTGCGCACATCCTCCTCGCCCCCCTTTTGAACCGCTTGCTCTTGCAGCCTGCTACGATAAGTCAGCACGCTGCCGGGCGACAGGTCTCGCGGCAACTCAACCGACAATGTTTCTGCAATGGAAACCGCATTGTCAGGCATGCCGTAATCAAACATGGACTTGAGTGGGATCAGGTTGGCCCAACTGAGGCGACGTTCGGACAGACCAAGCGACTCATCGTACAGCGTCGTCGAATCAATCAGTTGCCCTTCCCTCGTCATGGTAACGATCTGCGGCGCCCCGCCTCCCGTAACGACATAGCGTAAACGTGAAAACTTGGGCCGCCATACGCTATTTCTCGCCACAGCGGCGTCCAGCGTCTGTAATGACGAGACAGGAACGGCGCTTCGTTCAAAGCGCAGAGGCGGTACGGCGACCGGATACTGCGTAGCCGGGATATCCGGTCGGTGCTGCATCAGCAAAGCCGGCGTGACATTGCCCATCAGCGAACACTTGATGGTGGTGAGATCCAGCATCTGATCGACACTGACTTGAAACTCGCGCCAAGTCTGCTGCTTTCCCATCAGACCAGTCGGCGCGGGACCATCCTGCCGCCACTGGCCGTCTTGGCCCAAACTTTCACTGCGCGCATAGACATCCTGCTTTAGCCGGCTCAACGGAGCAGCCGCCTCAAACAAGGGCAGCAGTTTGGACTCAGCGGCCTGCCTATCGGCTTCTAACACAAATTCCCAACTGTAATACGCCCCTAAATTACCGATGTCCTTTCCTCGGCTAATCAGAGACCGCAGCGGCAGGCCTGCCACCTCCAGCCTCTTGGGCAAGGTAATTTCGGCCTCTTTATTCCGCATCTCTCCCCAATCCAACCATGCCCGCCCCTTGACCGTGCGCACAGCCAAGGTCGCGCCGGGGTTCAACGCGGCCATGTTGGCCGGGGTAAAAAAACTGTCGTCACACCGGCTGAAGTCACGCAAGACCTGTTCGACGGAAACTGTCCGGGCAAAAGCGGAATGGCAACAAGTGCTCAGCACCAGCATGGGGATGAGCACTCGATGCGGGAATAGACGGGTCATTAAGCGGGTTTCCATGATAAGGGGAAAGGTGCGCAAGTTTGCCAAGCCCATTTCAAAATGGCCAGGAAAATGGCTTGCAATGGAATTGCCACACCCTAAGAACCTGTTTACGATCTCGCGAGCTAAGGCGAGACCAGGCGAAAACGGGCGAAAAAGCGGAATGTACTGGTGGTACATGAGCATTTTGAGCTGGTTTTCAACGCCGTATCGCCGACGCGCAGCAGATCGTAAACAGGTTCTAAGGCAGCACCCCCAGCAGCGACCACAAGCGCCGCGCCTCGGCATCGCTGTCTATCAGCTCCGCCAGCAGTTCGCGCAGCGGCTTTTCGCCCCACTCCACCGCGCGGTAGATCAGATAGGGCACCGGGCTGTGCGGCTCGGTGCGCGCCAGGTAGTCGGCGATGCCGCGCAGTTGGCGGTAGGCGTCTTCCCGCCCTTGCGGCTCGCGTTGAGCGAAGACGGCCGCGGTCACAACGGGCGCCGACGCGCTGTTGCCCGCCTCGACGGCGGCTGGCGGCGCGGCGGTTTCCGTGCGCTCAAGCACAGCGGCCTCCGGCTGCGGGCCGGGATGCTGGGTGGCCAGTTCCTGCAAGGCCAGCGTCGCCTGTTCCAGCGCCTGGCTCAAGGGCGCGTAGGATGGGGCGTCGGCGCCCATATGCTGATCGCACCAGGCCTGCAAACGCGCCAGCCATTGCCGGCTGCGCGCCAGCGCGCCGCGGCTGGCGTCCAGCGTGGCCGGCGGCAGCGCGCGCAGCCAGTCGTTCAGTTTCTGCTGTTCGTGGCGCGCCTGCTCGCGCTCCAGCTTGCCGTCGTCGCCGCTGGCCAGCAGCCGGCGGTTGAGGTCTTGCCATTGCCGCAGCGTCAGCGGCTGCCGCTCCTGCGGCGGCGGCGCATCCAGCAGCGGCACTTGAGCCGCCAGCGTGGCGGCGTAGGTTTTGGCCAGCCATTCCAGCGGCCCGGTGCGGAAGCTGACATCGCCTTGCTGCGGCAGCGGGTGCAGGCTGTCCCAGAATTGTTCGCAGCTTTGCGCGGTCAGCGCCAGCGCGGCCTCCAGGCCGGGCAGGCCTTGCAGGTGCAGCCAGGCTTCGCCCAGCCAGGCCATCACCATCAGGTCCTTGCTGCGTTCCGCCAGCAGCGCGGCGGCCATGCGTTCCACCGCCGGCCAGTCCGCCCGTTTCAAATCGCTTTCCCAGATGCCGGTGGGCAGGCTGGGGTCGTCCTCGCGGCGCAGTTCGCGCAGTTGATCGTATTCCGGCGCGTAGCGCAGCGGTTCTCCGCCGGGGCTGTCCGCGGCGATGGCTTGCAATAGCGCGTCCAGGCTGACGGTGGCGCTCATGGTGCGGTCCTCATGGTGGTCAAAGCGCGCATCAGCTGCCCTCTATCGCGGCCAGCCGCGGGTTGGCGGCGGCGCGGAACGGCGACGGCGGCGCGGTGTAAGGCAGGCCGCTGACGCTTAGCCCGCTCTTGCCGCCCGGCGCTTGCAGGCTCAGCCGCATGAACATTTGCGCGTTGCCGCTGCCCAGGCCGGCCGGGTTGCGCACCGGCAGCGCCAGCATCACGCTGACGTCGTTGAAGCCGTCCAGGCTGCTGGAGCGCAGCGGCGAGCTGTTTTCGCGCAGCAGGCGCAGCAGCGCCCATTGGCCGCCGTAGTTCCAGCTGGCCAGGCGCTCGAACACGGTGAGCCCGCCTTGCGCCGGGTCTTCCACCGGCGCTTGTTGCGATTCCTTGGCCCAGCGCAGGGTCAGCGTCAGCGGCTGGCCCACGTTCCAGTGCAGGCGCTGGCCGTCGCCGCTGGGGTAGCGCAGGCGCTGGCCGCTGCTGGCCAGCGTCCATTCGATCACTTGGTCCGCCGCTTGCTCGTGTTCGCGGTCGGTGCGCCAGCGCACTTCCAGGTCCACGCCCTGCCATGGGCCGCCGTTGTCGCGGATGAACATCGGCCCCAGCCAGGCGCGCGCGGCCTTGGCCGCGTCCAGGAAGCGCCGCGCCACCTGGGCCTGGCCGGATTTGAGGTCTTGCAGGCCGGCCGCGGCCAGCGCGCCGTTGTCGTCCATCAGGCGCATGAATTCCGCCACCCGTTCCGGCGCGGCGTCCGGCGCCGGCAGCTTGGCGGCGAAGGGGAAGCGGTTGGCCAGGTATTGATTGAAGAAGGCCGCCAGTTTTTGATAGGCGGCTGCGCCGGCCTGGCCGCGCAGCACGCCGCAGCGGTCGCTGGCCAGGCTGACCAGGGTTTGAGCGCGCTCGGCGAAGATATTGCCGGCGGCCGGCAGTTCCACTTGGTCCAGCACTGCGCGGCAATTGCCCACGTCCATTTCGTTCAGGTCTTTGCTGATCATGGTTTCCAGCACCGACGGCGCGCTATTGGCCGCTTTTTCCTTGTAGTGGCGCAGTTCGTTGGTGGCGCTTTGCCAGCGCTGCACCAGTTGCTGGTCGCTGACCGACATCTCGCTCTTGTGCGCCAGCAGCCAGCTCAGCGTTGGCGCTTGCGCCTGGGCCAGGGTGCCTATCACTTCCAGCTGCGAGCCCAGGTATTGCTGCAGTTCGCGCGCGCCGCCGGCGCGGAAGGCGCGGGCGGCGGCGTTGCGCGAGCCGTCCCACCAGCGGAAGCTGCCTTGCAGCGGCTGGTAGACCGCCAGCCCTTGCAGGCTGCGCTCCGCGTGGCGCAGGGATTGCAGCGCGCGCCGGTCCATTTCGCGCAGCACGCCCTCGCGCATCGCCGGCTGTTCCAGGTCTTCCAGCGCCGCCAGCAGCGGGGCCACCGCCTTGGCCTGAGCCTCGAAGGCGCTGCCCTCTTCCACCGAGCCGCCCACCAGGCCGGTGGCCGGCTCGGCGTGGCGGCTGATCAACTGGTGCCACATCACTTTCGCCGCGCTGTCCTGCAAGGCGCGTTCCAGGCCCTTGCGGTAGGCCGGCGGCATTTGGGTGGCGCTGCCGGCCAGGTATTTCTGGTAGCCGTCGTAATAGCGCAGCGCCGTCGTCATCGCTTCGGCGTCCATGCGCTTCAGCCCTTCCGCTCCCGGCCCGTCGTCGTCAAGCGCGCGCGCGCCGGCCACCGCGTCCTGCTTCAGCAGCGAGGCCAGGGTCACGTTCAGCTTGAGCACTTGGTCTTGCAGTTCCAGGCCGCCGGACGGGCCTTGCGCCAGCAGCGCCGAGGAGGCGCCCACGCCGCCCAGCCAACGCTTGCGGAACTCCTGGCGCGCCACCGCGGAGTAGTCCACCACCCGCGCCACCGCGTCGCGCCCTATCAGGCTGGAGCGGCGCGCGCCGTCCAGCATCGCGCTGTAGCCGGGCACCAGGTCCTGGCCGGCGGCGCGGCTCCAGGCGCTGTTGGTGGCGTTGACCAGGCTTTGCAGCAGGCCGATGTGGCCGGCGATGCTGTCCAGGTCCGCCAGGGTGTTGCCTTGGCCGGATTCCAGCATTTGCAGTTGCTTTTGCAGTTGCTGGGCGGTGAGGTCGAAGGTTTGATTGGTATAGAGCTGGCGGAGCCAGGCTTGCATCAGCGCGCTGAAGTGGTCGCCCACTTGCGGCCGGATCTTGGCAAGGTCGATCGGCGCGGCCACCAGTTGGTCGCTGGCCAGCAGGATGCGGCGCAGATTGTCGCGCTGGGCGTTTTGCGGCGCGCGCAGGCCGAGGCCGAACAGGCCGTTGGCCAATTCCGCCGCTTCGTCCAGCGTGGCGTTGCCGTCGTTCACCGCGTGGTTGAACTGGCTGACGCGCTGTTCCAGCCGCCCGGCGTCGCCGGCCAACTGCCGCGCCAGCAAATAGGCCGGCCATTTTTCCGGGGTGGCGGTGTCGTCGCTGACGCTGTCGGAGCCGGTTTCGCCCAAGCGCCGCAGTTGTTCGGCGTCGCGCAGCAGCCGCTGTTGCAAGGGCTGCATCACCGCGCGGCGCAGCGCGTATTCGATGGTGTCGTCGATGCGGCCGTCCACCGGGGAGAACAGCGAGGTGGGCAGCAGCAGGGTGCCGAAGCGGCGCGAGGGCGCGTCCTTGAGCGCGCGCCAGAAGGCGGTGATGCTCTGCCGCGCGGCGGCGTCGTTGCTCAGTTCCGGCCGCGGCCCGCCGCGCTCCAGTTGCAGGATGCGCAGCTGGCGGCCCAGCGCGTCGGCATCCGCGGTGACGGTGTGCCAGTACCAGCTGATGCCGGCCAGCCACAAGGCGGCGAACAGGGCCATGGCGGCCAGGGTCCAGCGGTGCCAGCGCTGGCGCAGCAGCAGGATGCGCGGCACCGGCTGGGCCAGGCCCTGTTCAGCCAGCACTCGCTGGCGCAGCAGGCGGCCGGCGAACAGCGGCAGCGCCGGCGGCGGCGCGACTTCGTCCAGCTCGCCTTGCGGCGCGGCTTGGGCGCCGGTGAAGTAGATGCCGCGCAGCTGCGGCGCCTCGCCCAGCGCGTTGCCGCGGAACACCGGGTCGCACAGGGCTTGCAGATTGGCGCGCGCGTCTTCGAAGCTGCGCGGCAGCAGGTAGAGGTCCGCCGAGGCCTGGCCTTGCAAGGCGCCGATCTCGGCGATGGTTTCGCTCAGGGTCAGCCGCAGTTTTTCCAGCGCCTGTTCTATCCAGTCGGATTGATAGGCGGTGCCGGCGGCATAGGGCGAGGACCAGCCCAGCATCGCGTCGCGCGCTTCGCGCGGCAGCGCCTGCGCCAGCTCCAGGAAGCCCGGCGTCTGCTCGGTTTCGGTCACCACCAGGTAGATGGGCAGGCTCAGGCCCAGCCGTTGCTGCAGGTCGTAAAACTTCTTGCCGGCGGCCAGGCCGGCGCTGACCGCCAGGTTCTCGCTCCACAGCTTGTCGGCGGACACGGTCCAGATCAGCGCGTCCAGCGGCCGGCCGGCGCGGCTGCGCAGCAGCACGCTCAAGAGCCGCCGCCAGGCGGACAGCGGCGCCAGCGCGCCTTCCGGGTGGCTGAACATATCGTCCGGGATCACCAGCACCGCGCCGTCGCCGCCGTACCACCAGCGGCCGAACCAGTTGGCTTCGCCTTCATGCCGCAGTTGCAGCGAGGCGCACAGCGCCTCGACATTGCTCACCCGGTCGCCCACCGCCAGCACCCAGGGGGTCTGGTAGCGGTCTTCGGCGCCCAGTTCGCGCTCAAAGCGGCGCACCGAGCCGCGGAAGCTGCGCCGCGCCGGGTCCGCCTCGCGCCGCAGCCACCAGATCAGCGCCCCCAGCGCCAGCGCGAACAACAGGGCCAGCAATACGATGCCGGCTATGGTCTGAATCGTCATTTATTCTGTCCGTCCCCATCCGTCCCGTGGTACAGCATGGGTTCCACCCGCGACACGATGTCATGCCAGAACACGTGCCCCACCACCGACATGCCCAGCAGGATGGCGGCCACGCCCAGCGCCAGCCGGAAGCCGTCCGGCAGCATGCGCCGCACGCTCAGCCGCTGCGGCGGCAAGGCGCTGCTGCGTTCCAGCGCCGGCGCCAGGCTGCGCATGTCGGCATCGCGCTGGTAGGCGAAGGCGAACAGTTCGCGCCGCCATTCCTCGTGCTGGGCCAGGCCGCCGGGGCCGCGCAGCCGGCCGTAGAAGCCCAGGGTCAGTGTTTGCAGGCAGACATTGGCCAGATCGCGCCCGGCCGGGTCGCGCTCGCGCAGCACTTGTTCGATCAAGGCCGGCACTTTGTCGCCGGCGGCGCGGCTGCCGAACAAGCGCTGTTCCAGCGGCGTGGCCTGCCACAGGCTCTGCCCCGGCCAGTCGTCGAACAGCAGGCGCTCGTCTATCAGCGCGACGAACAGGTATTGCAGGGCTTCGATCTGGTTTTGCCCGGCCGCGCCCACGCGCGCGCCGGCGGTGCGGCTGAGCCGCCGCGCCAGCAGCCCGCCCTGCTCGGCCGCCAGTTCGGCGGCGGTTTCGGCCTTGTGGCCGCCGCCGGCCAGTTCCCGGAACACTTGCAGCCATTCGGCGTAAGCGTCTTCGAAAGCCGAGCCCAGCGGCGCTTGCGCCAGCGCGCCCAGCGGCTGCAGGGCGGCGTTATCCTGCATAGCGTTCTCCATCGGCCTCGTCTTGCGGGTCCGCGACGAAGAGCAGCGCTTCCCACGGTTCCAGCGCCACGCCGCCGGCCGGCAGCGTCATGCGCAGCAGCTGGTCCGGCTGCAGCCAGTCGCCGCGCGCCAGCAGCGCGAACAGCCGGGTATCGTCGCCCACGCTGTAGGCCACTTGCTCGGCGCGGTCCAGCGGCTGGAACACCAGGCCGCGCATGCGTTGGCGCGCCAGCGTGGCCACATGGGATTCGGAGGCGATGATGGCCTGGCCCAGCCATTGCTGGGCGGCGGAATCCGGCGCACCGCCGGGCATGCGCAGGCCAATGATCAGCCGCTCGATGTCGCGCGCGGCCTCCGGCAGCAGAATCCAGAAACCGTCGGCGTCGCGGTTGAACGGCAGGCTGCGGTAGCCGGCGCGCACCCGGTCCAGCGCGGCGGACAGCCAGGCCAGCAGCGGTTCGTAGCAGGCCAGCAGTTCTTGATAGTTGAAGGCGGGAAACACCGGCGCGCCGGCGCCGGGGTCCAGCGCGGTCAGCGCGCCGGCCATGCCGGCCAGCAGGCCGAACAAGGCGGCGGGATGGGCCACGCGGCTGCCCAGCGCGGCTTCCACTTCCGGCAGCCGCGCCCACAGCGCCGCCAGCTGGCGGCGGATTTCATCGATATCGTCGTCCTTGCCGGCGTCCTTGGCCTGACGCAGCCGGCCGCTGAGGAACACGCATTTTTCGCGCGCCTTGGCGCACAGCGTCGCCACCTTGCGCCCCAGCGGGCTGTCCGGCAGCACCCGCGGCGACGGCGGCGCGTAAGCGCGGCGGGCAAAGCCGCCGCCTTGCTGGGCAATGCGCAGCAGCGGCAGGCAGATCATGTCGGCGCGCTCGGCCTCGGTGACCAGGCGGATGTCCGGCCGCCACAAGGTCAGGCTGGCCGGGTTCTCGCCGCTGCTCAAATCCGGCACCGCCTCGCTGTTTTCCGAGCGGTAGCGGCCGGTCATCGCGTCCAGCCGGCCGGCGCGCCACAAGGGCGGCAAGGCCAGGTAGACCGTCACCGTGCGCCCCGGCGCTTCCGCCGCGGCCGCGGTCACGTCGCAGCTGAGCTCGGCGCCGTCGCCGGCGTCGAAGCGTAGCGGCAGGCCGTCCGGCAGCACCGCTTCCAGCGCGGACACCCGCGCCACGCCGCCGGCCAGCGCCGCTTCGTCCAGCTCCAGCTCCAACACCCCCCAGTACAGCGGCTGGGCCGCCGCCGCCAGCGCCGCGGCCACCCCATCCGCGCGCAGGGACTGCCATTGAAAATGCTGGGGCAGCAACTGCATCCCCTCGTACCAACACACCGCCTGTGGCACTGCTTTCAAACCGCTCTCCCCCCGCTACGGCTCCATCAGCCGCATATTCTTGCTTTCAAAACGCAACCAGACTTTCTTGCGCGTATCCAGGCTCAGCCGGTGCATGCCGGGTCCGGCGTAGCCGGCGTACACCAGCAGCCCGGCCGCCGGCTCGCCGCGTATCGGCACGTCCTCGGTCTCCAGGTGCTGGCCCGGCACCAGCTCCAGTTCCCATACCTTGAGGTCCACCGGATAGTCGCGCCGCAGCTGCTCGCGCTGCTCGAACCACTTGGCCGCCGGCAGCCCCAGCAGCAGCTTGTGCAGCTCCGGGTCCTTGACCGCGACGAAATCCACCGCCAGCGGCGTGTCGTCATTGGCCATGCTGACCACGTCCAGCGTGGCCGCCTGCAATTTCACCGATGGGCCGAAGCCCAGGGACGAACATCCGCCCAAGCCCAAAACCAGACAGCAGCACAGCCCGGCCAGATACCCGTTGCGCATCCGCATCACCCAAACGCCATTTGCCATTGCAAATAATATTGGCAAAAAAACGCCGTCAGTTCTATAGGAATTGTTAAGCCGAGGGCATTGAAAAATGCAAATTGCAAGCATTTGTCAGCAAAAAAGGCTTCCATGCGGCGTTCAGGACCGGCATCAATGAAAAAAGAAGCCGGGACCATCAAACTCGTCAATGGTCAGACAATCCAGCAACAAGCCAATTCGGGCACCGGGCGCAAGCGCCGAGTCCGCCATTGGCGTCAACTCACCGATCGAGGTCTGTTATGGCAGAAAGCACTCAGCACAAGCTGGACCGGATTCGTCCGCCGCGCGTGCAAATCACGTATGACGTGGAAATCGGCAATGCCCTGGAAAAACGGGAGCTGCCACTGGTGGTTGGCATCCTGGCGGACCTGGCCGGCAAGCAGGAGCAGCCACTGCCCAAGCTCAGCGAGCGTCGTTTCGTGGAGATAGACCGCGACAACTTCAACGCGGTGCTGGCCTCGCTGAGCCCGCGCGTCACCGCCCAGGTGGACAACGCGCTGTCCGACGACGGCAGCAAGCTCAACGTGGAGCTGAAGTTCAACCACTTCGACGACTTCGACCCGGTCAACATCGTCAAGCAGGTCACCCCGCTGCGCCGGCTGTACGAGGCGCGCCAGAAGCTGCGCGACCTGCTGACCAAGCTGGACGGCAACGACGAACTGGACAAGCTGTTGCAGGACGTGGTGGCCAATACCGAGGAACTGCAAAAGATCAAGAGCGCCCGCCCGGAGGCCCCGGCCGCCGCGGAAGCCGCGCCGGCGCCGGACGCGCCGCCGGCCGCCTGACGCCCCGCCCGACCCCCTGATACCGGAGACATCTCATGGCTAAGACCCAAGCCGAAGCGCCCAGCGGCGACGCCGCCTCGCTGTCGCTGCTGGACCGCATCATCCAAGAAGGCCGCATGGCCCACGACGACATCCAGCAGGAATACGCCAAGGACCTGCTGTCCGAATTCGCCACCCAGGTGCTGGACGAAGGCATGGCCATCGACAAAGACACCGTGGCGATGATCAACCACCGCATTGCCATCATCGATCAATTGCTGAGCAAGCAGCTCAACAACATCCTGCACCACCCGGACGTGCAGAAGATGGAAGCCTCCTGGCGCGGCCTGCACTACCTGGTGATGAACACCGAGACCAGCACCCGGCTGAAACTGCGCCTGCTCAACGCCACCAAGGACGAGCTGCAGAACGACCTGGAAAAGGCGGTGGAATTCGACCAGAGCGCGCTGTTCAAGAAGATTTACGAGGAAGAGTACGGCACCTTCGGCGGCCACCCCATCAGCCTGCTGATCGGCGATTTCGAGTTTGGCCGCCATCCGCAGGACGTAGCGCTGCTGGAGAAGCTGTCCAATGTGGCCGCCGCCGCGCACGCGCCGCTGATCTCCGCCGCCAGCCCGCGGCTGTTCGACATGAGCAGCTTCACCGAACTGGCGGTGCCGCGCGACCTGGCCAAGGCCTTTGAAAGCGCCGAGCTGATCAAGTGGCGCTCCTTCCGCGCCAGCGAGGACTCCCGCTACGTCAGCCTGGTGCTGCCGCACATCCTGTTGCGCCTGCCCTACGGCCCGGACACCAAGCCCACCGAAGGCATGAACTACGTGGAAGACGTCAACGGCACCGACCATAGCAAATATCTGTGGGGCAACGCCGCCTACGCGCTGGGCCAGCGCATCACCGACGCCTTCGCCAAATACGGCTGGTGCGCGGCCATCCGCGGCGTGGAAGGCGGCGGCGCGGTGGAAGGCCTGCCGGCCCACACCTTCGGCACCGTGTCCGGCGACATCGCGCTCAAATGCCCGACCGAGATCGCCATCACCGACCGCCGCGAGAAAGAGCTGGACGGCCTGGGCTTCATCGCGCTGTGTCACAAGAAAAACACCGATCTGGCGGTGTTCTTCGGCGGCCAGAGCGCCAACCAGCCCAAGGTCTACAACACCAACGCCGCCAACGCCAACGCCCGCATCTCCGCGATGCTGCCCTATGTGCTGGCCGCCTCGCGCTTCGCCCACTACATCAAGGTGATCATGCGCGACAAGATCGGCAGCTTCCTGACCCGCGACAACGTGGAAACCTATCTGAACAACTGGATAGCGGACTACGTGCTGGTCAACGACAACGCGCCGCAGGAGGTGAAGGCCCAGTACCCACTGCGCGAAGCGCGGGTGGACGTGACCGAAGTGCCGGGCAAGCCCGGCGCCTACCGCGCCACCGTCTTCCTGCGCCCGCACTTCCAGCTGGAAGAACTGACCGCGTCCATCCGCCTGGTGGCGGAGCTGCCGCCGCCGGCCGCCGCCTGACGCCACACCAAGGGCCCGCCGCGCGGCGGGCCTGAACCGATACCCTCCAAGGAGCAAGCAAAGCAATGGACGCCATCATTCTGGACCTGGGCAGCGACATCAAGGGCGAGTGCAAGCTGGAAGGCTACACCGACAAGATCGAAGTGCTGTCCTACAGCCACAACGTGGCCATGCAGGTGACCAACGACGTCAGCAACACCGAGCGCACCTCCGGCAAGCCGCATATCGGCGAATTCAGCCTGACCAAGTTCACCGACAAATCCACGCCGGAACTCAACGCCTACTGCTGCCAGGGCAAGAACATTCCCGAGGTCAAGATCACCATAGGCCGCAACGCGGCGGACAGCAGCGGCAAGGTGCTGCCCTACATCGTCTACACCCTGACCAACGCCATCCTGTCCAATGTCAGCGTCAGCGGCGGCACCGGCGGCAAGCCGGTGGAAAACCTCTCGCTCAACTTCACCAAGATCAAGTGGGAGCTGACCACCCAGAAAGACACCGGCGCCAAGGACGGCAACGCCGCCGCGGTGTGGGACCTGGCCGCCAACAAGTACTCCAAGTAAACCATGCGCCAGCCCGCCCAGTTCCGCCCGGGTCTGTTCGAACTGCTGGCCGACGCCGAACCGCGCCAGCGGCTGGAGGCCGAGCCGCTGCTGCGGGTGGACCGCCGCCAGTTGCAGGAATCGGTGCGGGCGGAACTCGCGCGGCTGCTGTCCAGCCGCCGCGCGGCCCAACCCTACCTGGCCGAACTCAGCGTCATCGACTACGGCGTGGCGGACTGGAGCGCGCTGCACCCTGAGCGCGCCGAAGACCGCCAGCAGTTGGCGCGCGAGATCCGCCAGGCGATACGCAGCTTCGAACCCCGGCTGGCCGCGCCGCGC
Source organism: Chromobacterium sp. LK1 (assembly GCF_001043555.1). Taxonomy (NCBI): domain Bacteria; kingdom Pseudomonadati; phylum Pseudomonadota; class Betaproteobacteria; order Neisseriales; family Chromobacteriaceae; genus Chromobacterium; species Chromobacterium sp. LK1. The sequence continues at coordinate 21,933 of NZ_LDUI01000026.1, forward strand.
GTCAGCGTGGACACCGTGCCGGGCCGCGGCCTGCTCCTCTGTGTGCGCATAGACGGCGAACTCCACGCCGACGGCAGCCGCTGGCCGGCCGCCTTCGTCGCAGAGCTGGACCCGTCCGGCGCGCGGCTCACCGCCTGCGAGGACGCCGGCTGATGGAATCGCTGGACCCGCGCCTGCTGGACTACTACCAACGCGAACTCGCCTACTTGCGCCACGCCGGCGGCGAATTCGCCCACCGCTACCCCAAGGTGGCGCACCGCCTGCAACTGAGCGACGGCGAATGCCCGGACCCGCAAGTGGAGCGACTGCTGGAAGGCTTCGCCTTGCTGTGCGCGCGGCTGCAACGCCGGCTGGACGACGACTACTCCGAACTCACCGACGCGCTGCTGGAGCAGCTCTACCCGCACGCGCTGCGGCCCATGCCCTCCTGCGCCATCGCCCGCTTCGAGCCGGACCCGGACAAGGGCAAGCTGGACGCCGGCTACCGCATCGAGCGCGGCACCCCGCTGTTCGTGGCCACCACCGCCGGCGACAGCCTGCGTTTCCGCACCAGCGCCGCCGTCACCCTGTGGCCGCTGCGGCTCGCCGCCGCCAGCCTGCTGACCGAGGACGAAGCCCAGGCCGCCAGCGGCCTGGCCCAGGCACGCGCCGCCCTGGTGCTGCGGCTGGAAAAGCTGGGGCCGGAGCCGCTGGGCGCGCTGCCGCTGAACAGCCTGCGCATCCACCTGGCCGGCTCGCCGCTCAACGCCGCCGCGCTTTACGACCTGCTGTCCGCCCACAGCCTGCAAATCAGCTGCCGGCTGCCGGAGCGCCCCGGCCTGGCGCCCTCCATCCGCCCCGGCGCGCTGCCGCGCGCCTGCGGCTTCGGCGCCGACGAAGCGCTGCTGCCGGCCGAGGACGGCGTGCATCCGGCGCACGCGCTGCTGGCGGAATACTTCGCCTGCCCGGAAAAATTCGCCTTCTTCGACCTGCCGCTCAGCCTGCCGCGCCAGGCGGAGCGGCAGCTGGAAATCGTCATCGCCTTCGAACGCGCGCCGGCCGGCCGCCTGGGCATCCAGCACGGCGACATCGCGCTGGGCTGCGCGCCGGTGATCAATCTGTTTCCGCACACCTCGGAACCGCTGCGCCCGGACGGCAGCCGCAGCGAATACCTGCTGGTGGCCGACGCCCACCGCGACCACAGCGTGGAAATCCACTCCATCCGCCAGCTGCGCGCCGCCGGCCCGGACGGCGCGCGCCGCATCGCCCCCTACTTCGCCTGCAGCCACGGCGAGGGCGGCGACGGCCGCTACTGGCACGCGCGCCGCGTGCGCGGCCTCAACCGCCTGCGCCCCGGCAGCGACATGCTGCTCACCCTGGTGGACGCCGATTTCGACCCGCTGGCCGCCAGCGAACTCAGCCTCACCGCCGAGCTGCTGTGCACCAACCGCCACCTGGCCGAGCAACTGCCGGCCGGCGCGCCGCTGATGTTCGAACTGCCCGGCCCGGTGGGCCAGGCGCGGCTGCTGCGCCCGCCGCGGCCGCAAACCGAAGCCGCGCTGGACGGCGCCTCGCGCTGGAAACTGGTGTCCCAGCTCAGCCTCAACCACCTGTCGCTGAGCGAAGGCCCGCAGGCGCTGGCCGCGCTGCGCGAAATGCTGGCGCTGCACAATCTGGGCGAACAGCCGGCCGCGCGCCGCCAGATCGAAGGCATAACCGCGCTCGGCAGCGAACGCATCGTCGACCACGTCGGCGCCGACGCCTGGCGCGGCTGGCGCAACGGCCTGCTGCTGACGCTGGAACTGGATCCGGCCTGCTTCGCCGGCGGCAGCCGCGTGCTGTTCGCCGCCGTGCTCGCCCACTTCTTCGCCCTCTACGCCCACGCCAACCGCTTCGTGCGCACCCGACTCGTCCACCAGCAACAGGAGATCCAGACATGGCAGCCGCCGCCCGGCCCCAGCCTGGTTCTGTAGCCGAACGGCTGCTGACGCGGCCGCAGGGCTTCGAATTCGCCCAGGCGGTGATGCTGCTGGAACGGCTGACGCCGCAAGCCGCGCCGCTGGGCCAGGGCGCGGACCCGGCGCGCGAGGCGCTGCGGCTGCGCGGCCCGCTGCTGCCCGCCTTCGCCGCCAGCGAACTGAGCGCGCTGGAACCGGGCGCGCTGGGCGGCGACGCGCGCGACGGCCAGCCGGCGCTCGATGTCGAATCCTTCGGCCTGGGCGGCCCGGACGGCCCGCTGCCCTACGCCTACCAGGAATGGCTGCAACAACGCCGCCAGGACAAAGACCACGCGCCGGCGGAATTCCTGCAACTGTTCCAGCACCGGCTGCTGGCCCTGCTCTACCGCGCCCAGCGCAAATACCGGCTGGCGCCCAGCTTCGCCGCGCCGCGGCTCAGCCCGGCGCGGCCGCTGCTGCTCAGCCTGTGCGGCCTGCTGCCCGCCGGCCTGCAACAACGCCAGGCGGTGCCGGACGCCGCGCTGCTGGCCCGCGCCGCGCTGCTGGCGGACCGCCGCCGCTCGCTGGCCGGCTTCGCCGCCTTGGCCAGCCGCCACCTGGCCGCGCCGGTGCAGGCCAGCCCCTACGCCGGCGGCTGGCGCGAGATCCCGCCGGCCAGCCGCACCAGCATCGGCCCCAAGGGCCTCAACGCCGCGCTGGGCCAGGGCGCGCTGGCCGGCCGCCGCGCCTGGGACGAACACGCCGGCATCCGCCTGACCGTGGGCCCGCTGGACCCGGCCGGCTACCGCGCCTTCCTGCCCGGCGGCGAACGCCACCGCGCGCTGGCCGCGCTGGCGGCGTTCTACTTCGGCCCGGACCTGGACATCCAGCTCAGCCTGCTGTGGCAAGCGCCAGCCGCCGCGCTCAAGCTGCAAGCCCGCGCCGCGCCGCGGCTGAGCTGGGACAGCTGGCTGGGCGGCCCCGGCGGAGCGCGACAGCTGGACACCCGGCTGCAACGGCCGCCCCCGGCCGGCGAGGACGCGGCATGAGCGCCGAACTGTCCGAACTGGTGGCCCGCCTCAACCCCAGCTGCCGCAAGGCGCTGGAGCTGGCCGCCCAGCGCTGCCTGCAGCAAAGCCACTACTACGTGGAAATCGAACACGTGCTGCTGGAGCTGCTGGAGCTGCCCAACGGCGACCTGCCGCTGCTGCTGCCCAAGCTGGGCCTGAGCCCGGACCAACTGAGCGCGGAGCTGCGCCGCAGCCTGGACCAGTTCAAGCGCGGCGAAACCCGCGCCCCGGCCTTCTCCAGCCACACCGTGGCCTGGCTCAAGGAAGCGCTGCTGCTGGCCACGCTGCGCCAGCAGGCCAGCATCCGCTCCGGCCTGCTGCTGCTCACCCTGCTGGAGCGCGACGAGCTGCGCAATCTGCTGCTGATCGGCGCGCCCTGCCTGCTGCGCGCGCCGCGCCAGCCGCTGAGCGAACAACTGGACGCCTGGGCCGCCGCCTCGCGCGAAGCCCCGTCCGCCGCGGCGGCGGAACCGGCCGGCGCGCTGGCGCGCTTCACCCACGACCTGGTGGCCGACGCCCGCGCCGGCCGCATCGACCCCATCGTGGGCCGCGACGGCGAAATCCGCCAATGCCTGGACATCCTGCTGCGCCGCCGCCAGAACAACCCCATCCTGGTGGGCGCGCCCGGCGTGGGCAAAACCGCGGTGGCGGAAGGCCTGGCGTTGCGCATCGCCCACGAGGAAGTGCCGCCGGCGCTGGCCGGCGTCGGCCTGCTGGCGCTGGACCTGGGCCTGCTGCAAGCCGGCGCCGGACTCAAGGGCGAATTCGAACAAAGGCTGCAAAGCGTGATGGACGACATCCGCTCCGCCGCCCGGCCCATTATCCTGTTCATCGACGAAGCTCACACCCTGGTGGGTGCCGGCGCGGCCGAGGGCCACAGCGACGCCGCCAACCTGCTCAAGCCGGCGCTGGCGCGCGGCGAACTGCGCACCGTGGCCGCCACCACCTGGCAGGAATACAAGAAATACTTCGAACGCGACCCGGCGCTGGCGCGGCGCTTCCAGCCGGTGCAAGTGGAAGAGCCGGACGAAGACCGCGCCGTGGCCATGCTGCGCGGCGTCGCCGCCCGGCTGGAACAACACCATGGCGTGCGCATCCTGGACGCCGCCATCCACGACGCGGTCAAGCTGTCCCACCGCTACATCTCCGGCCGCCAGCTGCCGGACAAGGCCATCAGCGTGCTGGACACCGCCTGCGCCCGCGTGGCGCTGGCCCAGCACGACCAGCCGCCGCAGCTGGAAAACCTGCGCCACCGCCAGGCCATGCTGGACGAGGAACTGGAGCGGCTGCTGAACGAACAGGCCACCGGCCTGGACCACGCCGCCCGCATCGTCGCGCTGCGCCAAGACAGCGCGCGCCAGCTGCAAGCGATGCGCGAACTGACCGTGCGCTGGCAGGACGAATTGCGCGCGGTGCGCGAAATCCTGCGCACCCGCCAGCAACTGCTGGACTTCCTGGCCAGCGAGCCCGAGCTGCCCGCCGGCGAACCGCCGCTGCTGCTGGAAGAAGCCGAAGACGGGCCAGCGACCGCCGACGAGGACGAAGCCGCGGACCCGGCGCTGCGGCTGGCGGAACAACTGGCGCGGCTGGAGGCCGGCCTGGACGCGCTGCGCCAGGACGACCCGCTGGTGCCGGAACACGTGGACTCCAAGGCGGTGGCCGCCGTCATCGCCGGCTGGACCGGCATCCCGGTGGGCAAGATGCTGGCCGACGAAGCCTACGCCATCCGCACCCTGGCCCAGCGCATGGGCCAGCGCGTGATCGGCCAGCCGGCCGCGCTGGGCAAGATCGCCCAACGCATCCAGGCCTACCGCGCCGGCCTGACCGACCCCGGCAAGCCGGTGGGCGTCTTCCTGCTGCTCGGCCCCACCGGCGTGGGCAAGACCGAAACCGCCTACGCGCTGGCCGACGCGCTCTATGGCGGCGAACGCAATCTGATCGTGGTCAACCTGGCGGAATACCAGGAAGCCCATAGCGTCAGCCAGCTCAAGGGCGCGCCGCCCGGCTACGTTGGCTACGGCCAGGGCGGCGTGCTGACCGAAGCGGTGCGGCGCAAGCCGTATAGCGTGGTGCTGCTCGACGAAATCGAGAAAGCCCACCCGGACGTGCTGGAAGCCTTCTACAACGTGTTCGACAAGGGCCAGATGGAAGACGGCACCGGCCTGACGGTGGACTTCAACAACACCATCATCCTGGCCACCAGCAATGTGGGGGCGGAAGCCATCCTGGCCGCCGCGCCCGCCGCCATCGGCCACCCCGGCTTCATCGACCAACTGCGGCCGCAGCTCAACGCCGCCTTCCGCCCGGCGCTGCTGGCGCGGATGACGGTGGTGCCCTACCGTGCGCTGGACGACACAGTGCTGGCCGACATCGTGCGCAGCAAGCTGGAAGTGCTGCGCCAGCGCTATCAACGCGCTACCGGCAAGATGTTTGATTTTGATCCGGGGCTCATTCAGGCGGTGCTGAACCGCTGTCGCGGCGCGGGGGCGCGGGATATTGATAATGTGTTATTGGCGGAGGTGGTGGGGAAGTTGGCGGAGTGGGTGGTCGGGTGATTTTATTGAAGATGGACACCCCATCGCAATTCAAATCAAGTACAAGTCATATAACTTAACTCAAAAATAAATTAATTTCTCAAGAAATTGAATCTCCTAAACAATAAAAAAGAAAAAACAGTCACCTCATTTTATTATGCAACAATCCAGGCACATGACTTATATCTCGAAATTCTTCCTTATCTTTACCAGCTGAGAATTCACAAAAGACCCCACATACAGGGAATAGCATAAAAACAACCAACAAGAGGCAAGGAAATGAAAAATGAAAAAATGAAAATATTTATCCCAATAATACCGAATCACCCTTTTTCGCGCATAAAATTTGCCGCCAGCATTGCTTTAGACGAATGCGACAACAAACAAATCAAATGCAAACCCACAAAACCAATAGAAGAAAATAAACTGTCAAAATTACAAAACGATGAAAATGAAAGTGTTTACATAATTGGACACGGGAAAGCCGGGAGTCCCTATTTAAGCATTGAGGGCCATGCTTTCACAGCCGATGCCTTAGTAACACAACTAGAGCAAAACGGCCTTAACAAGGAATATCCAGGAAAAATTAAATTATGGACGTGTGAAAGTGGAACACCTGGCAATAATGAAACCCCTGCATTCGCAGTTCTTGTATTGAAAAGTTTAAGAGAAAAAGGTTTTATAAAGTGCAAAGTTTATGGCTATGCCTGCAAATTAAGAAACAAAAGATTCTCAAAATCAGAACATGAAAACCCTAAAATAAAAGGCACCATTAACGATGGAAACAAATATGGCGTTATTAATGCAGATACTCATGATGAAATGTTAATTAGAGCAAAAGATGCACGACTTGAGTTCTGCTCAGCCGAGCTTATCCAATAAATGGGCTGTGCGCGGCGATACGCCAGCTGCTGGGCGCCACCACAGACCGCCACAGCGTGACGCTTTGGCTGAGTAAATTGGAACTAATTAAACCACACCCGGCAGAGTATCTAGTCATTGAAAGCAAGCACAGGGAGACCACATGATTACCGTAATGACCCTCAGTGGTGGCTCGGGCACCATGTTTTGCAGTTGCAAGAATGGGGACTGCCAAGACCACAGCCTCATTTCCATTACCACTCAAAACCATGAGGTCTATCAGTTTCAATACTCCGCCGGCCATCAAACAATGTATCTCAGAACCGCCAAGGATAAGATCACCCAGTTTTGGACCAACACCAAAGCCGCTCACATCCGGGTCCGGCATGTGATTTACATCCCCAGCAAGAATGAAGTGGCGCACATTCTAAGAAGCACGCCGCCGGAAATCGGCATCCCGCCAACCAGCGCCATCGGCAAGCCGCCGCCAACCCATCAGAGCATGGGTTCGGTAGTGGAGATGAAGCCGCCCACCATGACCATGCGCCGCGGCGATGATGTCTTAATTGACATTGGCGGCAGCCATGGCGATGAAAAGGCCTTCTCGCATAAGCCGCTATTAAAAAAAACGCCGACGGCGCTGGGCTTGGATCAAGACAGAATGATCCAATTCATGAAAGAAAATAATGGAAAAAACCTAGGCAACTGCGCGGAGGTGGTGGCGGCGGTGCTTGAGGCCGGCATCACCGACGCGCGGGATAGGCCGCTGACCACCGGCTGCACGCTGCCCTTATGCGCTTGCATCTGCTGCTGCCATTCGCCTACCTCGGTGAGCAAACTGGCCTTTAACATTCAGAAAAACACCCTGGCGCAACTCAGCGAACAAGGCCTGCTGAGCACGGACTTGCTGGGCTACGCCCCCAATAAAATCTCCCAAGCCGGGAAAAGTCAACGTGACGAATTCGACTTATTCGATATCGACTTTGACTCGCTGTCTTACTACCAGAAAGATGACAATTGCTGTACCTCCCTGATTAAAATCATCTGGGACACTTTATCCATGTGCACCTTCAGCACCTACTCCAGAGCGCATGGCGGGGGCCAAGACAAGCAGCACTAACACCGCAGCATTAATTTGGAAGCTGTTTACCATCTGCTACGCGGTCAAGATCAAAGCGACTTGGCTTGCCAGCCGCACTGGAAACCGCGTATTCGATGCTCCCCAGGTCCCTTCAAGCCTGCCGTCGGGTGGCAGGCCCGAGGTCTTAAGCGGCTGCTTGTTCGAGCACCGCGACGTTAGCGCGGGGCGAGTTCAGCCGCGCCTCGGGCCTGACGGGGCCCGACGGGAAGCCGTAGGCCAGGCTTGCAGGGCGGCCTTTGGGGTGAAGGGGAATTTGGCCGAGCAAATTCCCCTTCCTGCCCGCCGGGCAGCCCCGGCAATGCAAACCATCATCCGCATAGCGGATTCAATGTATTGGGCAATACCTGAAAAGATCGTGAACAGACGTTTAGAGCCGTCAAGGAGCAACGATGCGCGTAGCCAGCTTCAATCTGGAAAAAAACGGCGAATCCTCGCCGCTGGATAAAAAGGCGCAGGTCGAGACCTTCATCCACCAATGCTGCTCCAACGACAGCTGGGACGTTGACGTGGTGTTTCTGTGCGAAGTGCACTCCGCCAGGCTGGACGACTATTACGATTATTTACGCGGCGTGTATCAAAACTATGATGTCCACGCCTTTGCCGGCGGCCACTCCAACGGCTACATCGTGATAACCAGAAAAGGGCTACATCTCGAAGTTGTCAGCCAGGGACACTTGAAAGGCCTGAACCGGGACTTGATCGCGGTCGTGGCCCAAGGCGTCAACGGCTACACCGGCCTCTTGTTTCTGGCTCACTTCAAATCCGGCCAGGGCGGGCTGACCAAGAGCCAGCTGCGGGACTGCACCAGCCTGGACGGACACTGGGTGGCCACCGGCGATCTGAACCTGGACTACACCCGAGTAGAGGAACTGGACACCCCCGGCGTGGCCTATGAATGCTGGCAAGGACAGGCCACCCACGCCAAAGGCGGCATCCTGGATTGGGTGCTGGCCTCGGTCGACGTCAAAGTCGCGCCTTTCGACATCAGCAGCTGGGCGGACGCGTTCGACATGAGCGGCCCGGACCATCGCCCCATCGTCTTCGACGTCCTCAGCTGAGCGCCGCTGCCGCGAGATCCCATGCCCCGCCATCAGCCTGACTGATTATTCGACAAAGCAATACTAAGCCCACCTTTGAGGAGCATAGCGATGAGTCTAAGGTTGAGATTTGAATTGCTGAAGAGCTTGGTGAATGTCACATCGATAGAAGGCGACGGCAAGTTTCCCGGCAATGCCAACAGCAGCTGCACCGGTCAGGTGCTGACCTGGTTTCGCGCCTTGAGCGGCAACTTGAAAAGCGGCACCGGCCTTAGCGAATCGCTATTAAGCCCTCAGCAACAGGCCACCCAATTGCATTTTGAACAGCTGAATAACGGCAACACCAGAATACTGGCGTCGATAGCGGAGAAAACCGTCAATATGCGCGGGCAAAACTCCGCGGAAAACATCAAAGACAAAACCCCATGGTCAGGCAAATACAAGCTCTATATCATCGCCAGTTCCAAAGGCAGCGGCCATGCGCTGGGCGTCTACTTTCCCTGGACGGGCAGAGTCCAGTTTTACGATCCCAACCTGCTAGTGTGCGAGATGAAGAAAGACGACGACATTTACCCTTTATTATCGCAATGGGTCAGGATGTACGACGGGTTGGACGCGCCGGACTCGATATGGGGGCACGAAGACCTGTACGTCATTCCCGAGTCCAAATTAAAAACCACCTATATCGTATGACGCGGCAATCGCAAGCATCGATGCGCGCCAGCCTCCGAGCCGGGGGCAGAGGGAAAGTGCACATGAAACACCGCACCCCATTCACCGCCTCAAGCCGGCCTGGCCAGCGGCAAGCCGCCCTATTGGCCGTCTTGCCGCCAGAGACGCCCAGGCAGGAGCAGAGTCAATCACGCCGCGCCGCTCATGCTCTATTTCCCAATATTTGAGAACCGTCATGCCCCGCCCCTCCGATAAAACCACCCCGCTCTCGCTCAGCGCCCCCGCGCTGAAAGAGTTGTACCCGGACAGCCTGTCCGGCGACGAGGCGCTGAACGCGCTGGGCAGCTTCACCCTGGCCGGCTTCAGCGACAGCGCGCTGACGCTGGACAAGGCGGTGGCTTCCCACCTGACGCTGAGCCTGCGCCGCGACGACAAGACCCGGCCGCTAGACGGCCTGTGCGCGGCGATACGCCAGCTGCCGGGCGACGCCACCGCGGACCGCTACAGCGTGACGCTGCGGCCCTGGCTGTGGTGGCTGAGCCTGGCCGGCAACAACCGCATCTTCCAGAACCAGAGCGTGCCGGACATCGTAAAAGCGGTATTCGCCGGCCACGGCTTCAGCGACTACCAACTGAAGCTGGACGCCACCTACCCCAAGCGCGAGTACTGCGTGCAGTTTGGCGAGAGCGATCTCAATTTTGTGATGCGGCTGCTGGAAGACGCCGGCATCTTCTGGTTCTTCACCCACGCCGACGGCAAGCACACCCTGGTGCTGGCGGACGGCAACAGCCATTTCCCGGACTGCCCCAATAACGCCAAAATCCCCTATCTGGGCCAGGACCTGGGCGGGCGCGAGCTGGAAGGCGTGCGCAGCGCCGGCATCAGCCGCCAGGCGGTGGCCGGCGGCTACCGCGCCGGCGATTACGAATTCACCACCGCCAGCGCCTCGCTGTACGCGCAGGCGCTGGCCAAGTCCGATCTGCCCAATCTCTACCAATACCCGGGCGGCTACGCCAAGAAGGCGGACGGCGACGCGCTGGCCAAGCAGCGCAGCGACGGCCTGCGCGCCGAGGAAGTGGAACTGGTGGGCGACAGCGACTGCCGCTGGCTGATTCCCGGCCACTGCTTCACCCTGAGCGGCCACCCGGACCCGGCCTGCAATATCGCCTGGGTAATAACCCGCGTCAGCCACGAAGCCGGCCAGCAGCATTACCGCAACCGCTTCGCCGCCATTCCCAAGGCCACGCCCTATCGCCCGCCGCGGCTCACCCCCAAGCCGGTGATGCACCCACAGGTGGCCAAGGTAGTGGGCAAGGCCGGCGAGGAGATCTGGACCGATAAATACGGCCGCGTCAAAGTGCAATTCCCCTGGGACCGCGACGGCAAGGACGACGAATCCAGCTCCTGCTGGCTGCGGGTGATGCAGCCATGGAGCGGCAAGGGCTTTGGCATGCAGTTCATCCCGCGCATCGGCCAGGAGGTGATTGTCAGCTTTATCGACGGCGACCCGGACAAGCCGCTGGTCAGCGGCTGCGTCTACAACGGCGACAACGCGCTGCCTTACGAACTGCCGGCCAAGCAGGCCCAATCCGGCCTCAAGACCAACTCGACAAAAGGCGGCGGCGGTTTCAACGAATTGCGCTTCGACGACAGCAAGGACAAGGAAGAAGTGTTCTTCCAGGCGCAGAAGGACTACACGGTGAAAGTGCTCAACGACGCGGCCGCCGACGTGGGCCACGACGAAACCCTGGTGGTGAAGAACGAGCGCAAGCGCAGCGTCACCGAGGGCAACGACAGCCTCAGCGTGGACAAGGGCAACCGCACCGTGGAAGTGAAAACCGGCAATGAAACCCTCAACGTCAAGGGCAAGCGCACGGTCAAGGTGGAGGGCGACCAGAGCCACAGCACCGGCGGCAATCACGAACACAAGGTCAGCGGCAACTACACGCTGACCGTGGACGGCAACCTCACCATCAAGGTCAGCGGCACCCTCACCCTGCAAAGCGGCGGCGCCTTCAGCGCCAAGAGCGACGCCGCCTACACCGCCCAGGCCGGCACCAGCCTGACCAATAAGGCCGGCACCGGGCTCACCAACCAGGCGGGCACCGAGCTGACCAATAAAGCCGGCACCACCCTGACCAACGACGCCGGGGTGTCGCTGACCAACAAAGCCAGCGCCAGCCAGACCGTGGACGGCGGCGGCATGCTCACCCTCAAGGGCGGGCTGATCCAGCAGAACTGATGCGATGGCGGAACCGATAGACCTCCAGCAAGACCAGCAGCGCTTCGTCGGCCAGCTGGCCGACGGCAAGCTGCAAGGCCCGGCGCGCATCGACCAGGCCGGCGCGCCGCTGGCGCGCTTCCACTACCAGGACGGCCAGTTGCACGGCCCGGCCACCCTGCTGCACCCCGGCGGCCAGCCCTCCGCCCAGCTGCATTACCAGCGCGGCCAGTTGCACGGCGCCGCGCAGTATTGGTCGCCGGAGGGCGCGCTGCAACGCCAGGCCCACTACCGCCACGGCCTGCCGCACGGCGAAACCCGCACCCTGTTTCCCAACGGCCAAACGGCGGAGCTAGCGGTCTACCGCAAGGGCTTCAAGCACGGCCTGCAACAACGCTACCACCCCAACGGCGCGCTGGCGGAACGGCAGAACTTCATCGAGGGCAAACCGCTGGGGCCGCCGGAACGCTTCGCCGACGACGGCCGGCCGCTGAACGCGGACGGCAAGCCGATGGCACGCTGGCGCTGGTGGTGGCAAAAGATGATGGGGTGAGCGCTACACCTGCCGCCCCAGCCACACCACTCGCCCCAACACCGAGAAATCCCCCGGCGGCGCGGCCAGGTCCACCTCGAACGGCGGATAAGCCTCATTGGCGCTGGACAGCCCCAGCTTGCCGCCCGGCAGCCGCTGCGCGCGGCGCACCACCACCTCGCCATCCAGCTCCAGCGCGTACAAACCGCTGCCCGGCTGCGTCTCCGCCCGGTTGATCAACACCAGATCGCCGTCGTTCAACACCCCGGCCATCGCGTCGCCCGCCACCGCAACCGCCGCCAACTGGCCGGCCGGCAGCTTGAGCCGGGACGCCAGCCAGCCCTGCGCCAGCGGCACCGCCGCGCCGGCGCCGTAACACGGCACCTCCACATGCGCGTCCGGCGCATACGACACCGGCGGCTCGCCGGTCCGCCGACCGGCCTCGCCCGGCAAGGCCTCGCCCTCGCCGAACAACAGCCAATCCGCCCGCACGCCGGTCAAACGCGAAAACTTGGCCACCAGCACGGCGGACGGCTGGCGCGCACCGCCTTCGTAGTTTTGCAGCGACACCAGCGAGATGCCCAGTTTCTGCGCGGTGACGTTGCGAGCCTCCTTCAGCACCTCTTCGCGGATCAACCGCAATCGTTTTCCGAGAGATTCCAATACCCACCCCCTTAAAAATCAGCAACGGGCAAGACAGATCGGCAGAAAAACCACAGCCGCCAATATTGCAAGCAATTGAATTGATTGAATATATTTAACCCATCCATCTAAACAACCACGAACGTATTTGCAAATAACCGCATTCGTGGTCATATGAGCCTAGCCGCCGAGTCGAACAGACTGACGCCACCCAGGCACAGCCACCACCGCACTCAGCCGGCAGGCATCCAGCGGCCACGCCTCAAGCCGCTCTTGCGCCAAGACAAAGCCAAGCTTGGGTACGACTCGGCATTCTAAGCCGGCCCCCCTGAAAGCGCGAATCCGGCCGGAAAGCCGGGGTCCCCCCACGCCCTCCCGTGATGGACTATTACCCAGGAGCCCACCATGCCGCTACGCAACTTCCTCGCCCGATTCGCCAAGCCCCCGCCGCCGCCGGAAACCGCCCGGCCGGCAACACCGCCCAGCCGCCTGATCAAGGCGGTCAAACACTTGCACGCGCTGCGCGCCGACCACGCCGCGCTGGCCGTCATCGACCTGGACCTGCTTTACCTGTCCCGCTGCTGTGAACACTACGACAGCATCGCCGACGAATTGCGCCAATGCTGCGACGGCCTGGACGCGCTACTGCTGATGCTGCGCCATACCGAAAACGCCCAGCTGCGCGGCAAAACGCTGTGGGCCTTGCTGGAGCCTTTGCAGCAACGCCTGCGGCTCACCGCAAGCCGCCTGGAAGACGTCACCTCCTGAGAGCCTGTTCAAAGTCTCGCGAGCAAGAGCGGGGCAAGGCGGAAACAGGCGCAAAAGCGGAATGCACACCTGCTACATCCGCATTTTGAGCCCGTGCTCACCGTGCAACGCTGCACGAAGCACCGCAGACTGTGGACAGGTTCCGAGTCCGTGGCGCCGGCCTGTTGCGGCACCGCCGCCTCCAAGCCCCCGCTCACGCTCGGCCGCGCATCGAGGAAGCGTGACAGGGAGAGCACAAGCTCAGAATGCACAGCCACCGCCTGCGCGCCCGGCTTCTCTCAGCCGCAAGGCCTGCTCTCGCCCTGGCTCGCGAGACTTTGAACAGCCGCTTATACCAGCCATAAGCTGGCAATTAGGACAGGTGCAACCCGCCAAACCCCTGTTCATGGCCTTCTGCGTCTTGTTGCCCGCCCGCACAGGCCATAGAATCCCGCCACTATCTATCTTTAAGAAACTGTTCAAAGTCTGCTGCGCGTCGGCGATACATCACCGACGCGCAGCAGACCATAAACAAGTTCTCTGAGCCGAAAGCATCTCTCGGACACCCCCTGCATGGGGGTGCTTTTACTTTTGCGTTTGGAAACCGCCATGGACCTCAGCACCCTGCTCGCCAGCTTCGCCTCCGCCTTCAATCAAGACCAGCGCCTGCTCACC
>NZ_LDUI01000027.1:0-16604 GCF_001043555.1 Chromobacterium sp. LK1
CTTTGAACAGGCTCTTAGACCCGGCCGGCCAGGTGCGCGTCGCGGAAACGCTCCAGTTGCCGCAGCAGCGCCTCGAGTATGCCCGGCTCCCACAAAGAGTGGCCGGCGGCTTCCACCAGTTCGTAATGCGCTTGCGGCCAGGCCTGGGCCAGCCGCAGCGCGGTGGCCGGCGGGCAGACCACGTCGTAACGGCCTTGCACGATGGCGGCGGGAATGTGACGAATGCGCGCCAGCCCGGCCAGCAGCGCGCCCTCCGGCAGAAACACGCGGTTGACGAAGTAATGCGCCTCCAGCCGCGCCAGCGACAGCGCCACGTATTCGCTGCCGGCGCGTTCGGCGGCGTCGGCATTGGGGCGCAGCGCGACGCAAGCGCCCTCGTAGCGGCCCCAGGCGCGGCAGGCCGGCAGATGCACCGCCGGGTCCGGGTCGGTCAGGCGTCGATAGTAGGCGGCCAGCAGGTCGCCGCGCTCGGCTTCCGGTATCGGCGCGACGAAGCGCTGCCACTCCTCCGGGAAAAACTGGCCCATGCCGTGCAGGAACCAGTCGATCTCGCGGCGCTCGCCCAGGAAGATGCCGCGCAGGATCAGGCCGCTGACGCGTTCCGGATGCGCCTGGGCGTAAGCCAACGCCAGCGTGCTGCCCCAGGAGCCTCCGAACACCAGCCAGCGCTCGATGCCCAGCTGCTCGCGCAGCCGTTCTATGTCCACCACCAGGTGGGCGGTGCTGTTGTCGCGCAGCTCGCCGCGCGGCGAGGAGCGGCCGCTGCCGCGCTGGTCGAACAAGACCGCGCGGTAGAAGGCGGGGTCGAACAACTGACGGCAGGCCGGCACGCAGCCGTCGCCGGGCCCACCGTGCAGATAGAGCAGCGGATAGCCTTGCGGCTGGCCGCACTGCTCCCAATACATGGTATGTAAGCCGTCGAGCGCCAGCATGCCGCTGGCAAACGGTTCTATCGGCGGATACAGCATGGCCTCTCCATCATAAAGTTCGACTCCCTAACCGCGCAGCAGGCTATACAACATCTCACTCGCCATCGTCGCCATCAAGGCGGCGAACACCTGCTTCAAACGAGCCACCGGCAGCTTGTGCGCGGCGCGCGCGCCCAGCGGCGCCATCAGCACCGTCATCAGCATCAGCGCCAGCATCGCCGGCAGGTAGATAAAGCCCAGGGAGCCGGCCGGCAAGCCGGTCACGCCCCAGCCGCTGTAGAGATAGCCGACGGCGCCGGACACGGCGATGGGCCAGCCCAAGGCCGCGCTGGTGGCGATGGCGGTATGCACCGGCACATTGCACCAGCTCATATAGGGCACGCTCATCGATCCGCCGCCGATGCCGACCCAGCTGGAAATCATGCCGATCGCACCGCCGGCGCCCCACTGCCCGGCCTGGCCCGGCATTCCGCGGCTGGCTTGCGGCCGGAGGTTGAAGAACATCTGCACCGCAACCAGATAGGCGTAGCCGACGAAGAACCATTTCAGCGCCAGCCCGGAGATCGCGCCGGCGATCAGGCTGCCCAGCAAGGTGCCGACCACCATCGCCGGCGCCATCGCCCGCACAATGCGCCAGTCCACCGCACCCTTTTTGTGATGCGCGCGCACGCTGGACAGGCTGGTGAACACCATTACCGCCAGCGAGGTGCCCACCGCCAGATGCTGTGCATGGTCGCCGCCCAAATGCGCGGCGGACAAGACCCCCAGCACCACCGGCACGATGACCAAACCGCCGCCTACGCCGAGCAGGCCGGCCAGAAAACCGGCCACCGCGCCGCAGGCCAGCAGCGTCAGCAATAAGGGCAGGCTCAGCATGCCAGCAACTGTTCAGTGATGTAGCGCCATTCATCCTCGCTCAGCGGGGTGATGGACAGCCGGTTGCCGCGCTTGAGCACCGTCATCTCAGCCAGCGGCGGGTGCTGGCGCAACTCGGCTGGAGACAGCAGCCGGGTCTTGCGCAGGAAGCGTACATCCACCGCCAGCCAACGCGGCGCGTCGGACGCGGACTTGGGGTCGTAATACGGGCTTTCCGGGTCGAACTGGCTGGAGTCCGGATGCGCGGCGGCGGCGATTTCCGCCAGGCCGGCCACGCCCGGTTCCGGGCAGGACGAGTGCCAGAACAGCAGCCGGTCCCCCACTTGCATGCCGTCGCGCATGAAATTGCGCGCCTGGTAATTGCGCACGCCAGTCCACTCGAACAGGCGTTCGGGCTCGGCGGCGAGATCGTCGATAGAGGTATCGTCCGGTTCGGACTTCATCAGCCAGTAGCGCATGGGCAATGTCTGTTAATCAGTGGTGGAAAGAGTTAACGCTTGCTCAATCTTACTGGAAAGATTGCCGCTTATGCTGACATTGGCATCCCAAGGGGATATGGCGACGAAATGCGCGCACCAAGGACAAGGATGAAGATCATGAAAACCCGAGCCAAACAATGTCTGCTGGGCCTGGCGCTGGCCGCCGGCTTGAGCGCTTGCGTCGTGGAACCGCCCAGGGTGGCGCTGAGTCCGGTGGTGATCAGACCCGCCCCGGTGGTGGTGACGCCGGTTTACGGCTATTACTACGGCGGCCGCCACGATTGGCGTTGATGTCGCGCCTGCTCACATCGCTCGCAGATACAGCCAGCCGCCCAGCAAGGCCAGGTTCGCGGCCGTGCCGCACCAGAACAGCAGGCGGAACGGCTGCTTGACGGTCTTGTGACGGAACAGTCGGCGCGCGATCAAGCCGCCGGGCCAGCCGCACAAGGGGCCGAGCCACAGCAGCCGGGCCTCCGGCGTGCGCGGTCCGCCACGCTGCGCCGCTCGCTTGTCACGCCAGTACAGCGCAAAGCACAGCAGGCTCAGGGCCAGATACAGCCACACCGCTACCCACTCCAGCCGCCCCAACAGGGCCAGCACCGGCAAAACGGCCAGGAAGACGATGGCTAGCGGCATGCGGGGCTCAAAGGCAGCCGGCGCAAGCCGGATTCGGTCAATAGATAATCGAGCCGGATGTCCCAAGGCTCGCGCGGCACGCGCTCGACGCGTTGGCAGTCGTAGGCCACGCCCACCAGCAAGGGTTTGCCAAACTGGCGCGCGCGCTGACGAAAAGCCAGCGTGGTATCGTAAAAACCGCCGCCCTGCCCCATACGGTAGCCCTCGTCGTCGATGGCCAGCAGCGGCACGAGCAGCACGTCCAGCCGTTCGGCGCGCAGCGCCGGGCCGTCGTATTCGGCGATCCGGTAGCGCGGATGCAGATACCAGCGGTCCGCCGCGCCCAGGCGGCTGAACCACAGCCGGCGGCCGCGCCGCGGAATCTGCGGCAAATACACTTCCGCGCCGCGCCACAGCGCGACGCTCATCAGGATTTCCAGATCCAGCTCCGAGCCGGCGGCCAGATAGGCGCCAACACGCTTGCCGCGCTTGAGCAGCCGCGACGCATGGCGGGCGATCGCGCGCATTGCGTCCAGGCGGTAGTCGTGGCTCAAGGCCTGGCGCGCGCAACGAATCCGCCGACGCAATGCGGGCTTGTCCATGTACGAGGAATCAGTGTTCTGGGGTGCGGTAACGGCGGGAGATGCGGTCATGGCGGGAGCGGGAGCCCCCGCGAGTGTCGTTCGGGCAAAATTCGCTTGTACCCTGTTTCCAGGGAGGGCCGCCTGCCAGCCACTTCGGGCGCGTCTCCAAGAGGGGACGCGACACGCCCATGACTCACGCTAGCAGCCTGAAGCGAACGCATTGGTACAAAGGAATTGTGTGCCTTCACAAACACCGCAGGGGGTACTGACCTTGGTGTTCGCCAGCGGCGCTTAAAACAGCGCTTGCTGACTTTCGCGGAGCGCCTGGTCGGCGGCTTCGCTCATGCTGCGTATTTTACGCTGAAACGCCGCCATCTCCAAGCCCTCTCCCACTTTTGTCTTCAACAAATCGTGGGCGATGTTCAGCGCGGCCATGATGGCGATCTTGTCGGCGTCCATCACCTTGCCGTGCTGCTGGATCATTTCGATCTTGCCGGCCAGCAGGCGCACCGCCTCTTGCAGCGTTTCCTTTTCTTCCGCCGGGGTGCCGATGGTGAAAGAACGCCCCAGCAGTTCGATTTCTACCTGAGCCACGTCGCTCATTCCGCGTCCTCCGATGCCTTGGGCAGCCTCTCGACCAGAGCCGCCACCCGCGCGCGGGTTTCGTTGACTCTGAAGTTCAACTCCGCATTGTCCCGCAGCGCTTCCGACAGCGCTTCGGCAAAGCGGCCGTTTTGCGTTTCAAGCTCGCGAATGCGGGCCACCAGCGCCGTTACCCGCGACTCGAGATATTCCAGTTCCTTGTCCATGGCGGCGAGGATAGCCGGCGCTCACTTGGCCGTCAAACCCAGCCGCTGCCGTGCTGTGTCCAGCGCGAGACACAGCGCGGCGGCGCCGTCCACCAGCCGCGGGCCAGGCACCACCATGGCATCGCCCGGCAGGGCGAACAGCGCGTTGCCGGCCACCGCCGGCAAGGCCGGCCAGCGCCGCCAGCTCCGCAGGCTGGCTTCATCGCCGGCCAGGATGGCCTGCGGCCGCGTGGCCACCACGGTGGCGGCGGACACTTGCGGCGCCGGCAGCCGGACATCGCCAAACACATTGACGCCACCGCACAGGCTGATCAGCGGCCCCATGAAGCTTTGATCGCTGACGGTGAAGATGGGCATCTGACTGACTTGGTAGAACACCCGCACCGGCGCGCGCGCGCCATAGCGCTGGCGCAGATCCGCCAGCCGCTGACGGTAACTTGCCGCCGCCTTACTGGCGGCGGCGTCCACGCCGGCCAGCCGCCCCAGCGCCAGCATTTCCTTGGCCACATCGTCCGGCTGCAAGGGGTGACTGAGATAAACCGGGATGCCCAGGCTGCGCACGCGCTCCAGTTCACGCGGCGCGCCGCCGTCGCTCCAGGCCACCACCAGGTCCGGTCGCTGCCGCATCACCGCTTCCAGGCTGAAACCGGTGAAGCTGCCTACCCGCGGCAAACGCTTGGCGGCCTCTGGGTGATTGCTGTACTCGACGGTGGCCACCAACTTGTCGCCGGCGCCTATCGCATACAGCATTTCCGTGGCGTGCGGCACCAGGGTCAGAATCCTTTGCGCCGGCTGCGCCAACGTGATGGTCTGGCCGCTGCCGTCCTGGGCGCTGACCGCCGCCATCGCCGGCAGCGCGCCCAGCAACAACGCCAAAGCCAACAGCCGTTTCATGCCTCGCCTTTCAATATCAGCGGCAAACCGCAGGCCACCAGCGTCACTCGCTGACAGACCGCCGCCACCGCTTGGTTCAAACGCCCCAGCTCATCGACGAAGCATCGGGTCTGGGCATTGGCCGACACCACGCCCCAGCCGATTTCATTGCTGACCAGCAGCACCTCGCCCTGGACGCAGGTCAATGCCGCCAGCAGCGCGGCGCGTTCCTGTTCGAAACCGGCGGCGTCGAAACCGCCGTCCTCGTCGAAGAAGCGCATCAGCCACATGCCCAGGCAGTCGATCAGCAGCAGGCCGCCGGCCACGTCGTGACGCAGCAGCTCCGCCCCCAGCCCACGGCCGGCCTCCACTTGCGACCACTCGGCCGGACGCCGCTGACGATGGTGCTCGACGCGGGCGGCGAACTCGCCGTCGCCGCCGCGCAACTCCGCCGTGGCCAGATAGCAGACCGGGCCGGGATGGGCCAAGGCCAAGGTTTCGGCGTGGCGGCTCTTGCCGCTGCGCGCGCCGCCGCTGATCAGGTGGGGCATGGCTTAAAACTGATACGTCACAGCCGCCTGAAAGTTGCGGCCATTAGATGGGTACAAGGCGATATCGCCGGTCTTTGCATTAGCATTGGCATAACTTGCATAGCGCTTGTCCAGCAAATTGTTGACGCTGAAGCTCGCCGACACGTTCTTGTCGAAACGATAGTTATATTTTGCATTCAACAAGGTATAAGCCGGTAACTTTCCAGGGAAGATATTCTGTTGATCATTGTCATATACCTGCTCAGAAACATACTGAGCAGCCAATGCTAAACGATGACTGTCGGTAACTTTCCAACTGCCGGCAAGATTAGCTGTCAACTTTGGCACCATGGGAATGGTATTGCCAGCAATCCCAAATCCCGATCGGAATGTGGCTTGCGTCCAAGTCAAATTAGCATTGAGATCAACAGATGGCGACACTTTGAGCTTACCTTCCAGTTCTACCCCTTGATGACGGGTTTCTGGCAAATTAGTATTTACTCCAAATGTTCCAACAAGCTTAAGAAAAGCGATCTCATTCTTCAGATCATTCCTGAAAGCCGCAGCCTTGACATAGGCAGCCTCATTGCTCCACTCCACACCGATTTCTTTATCATGAGACTGTTGGGGCACCAACGGTCCACCACTGGTATACACAACCTCATCTGCGTTCCCAAGACGGAAACTTTGCCCCATTCGCGCATAAACAGACCATGCAGGGTCCAATTTTTGCTTAATCCCCAAAGACCACGCATGCAAGCTCGTATCAATTGTTGACAACCGTTCGCCATTATTGCTTGTTACGGTATCGTCAACCTTCTGCTGACGCCCGCCCACCAAAATACTGGTATCTCCCCACGGTTTGAATTGGCCCTCCAGAAAGTAGCCTACACGCTTCTGAGCAGCAGTACTGCCACCCTGAACCGTCATATTTCCATTCAACCAATCAGCTCCCGCTGTCAACTCATGCCGGCCCACAGGCAACACGTAACGTACCGAGCCACTAGTTTCCCCAAGGTCACGCTTGTCCGAGTAGCTATACGCGGCGTAGTAGGCAAAACTTTCCTTATTACGTCTCGCGATATCGACATATACCGTTCCCTTGCTCAATTCCTGGCTCAAAGAAACCCCACCACTCGTGGTCTGCAACGTCATGTAATCGCCAGGGTTGGTCGTAGCCGTTGGATTATTTGCCAAGGGATCCAAACCCTTGCTTGAATTAGCCAGTAAATATCCCGGCAGACGCAGTCCCTGGCTCGCCGTTTTCGCAAACAGCTTGATATCGCCACTGGCGCGCTTCAACGTCAGCGTAACGCCGCCATTGTCGTTACGCTCAGCATTATTTTGTCGGTAATTGTCCGCTTTCAGCGACTGAACATAACCATCAAAAGCAACAAACTGGTTGGCAGCCTGCAGATTGGCATCCAATTGCTGCAGATCATAGCTCCCACCAGTCAGAGTTACACGGCCACTCAGGCCCTGCCCTACCCCTGATCGGGTGATAATATTGATTACCCCCCCGGTGGCGCCCCCACCGTAAGCCACTCCACCCACACCACGAACGATTTCGATTCGTTCAATACTTGCCAGCGCTACAGAGCCAAGATTGACCGCAGCCAGGTCATTGGTGTTTTGGCGCACCCCGTCAACCAAGATCAACGTATTGCTGCTAGCTGTCACCCCAAACCCGCGTAGATCTACCACAGAGGAAGCATTCGAACCGCTGCTGTTAAAAACATGGATGCCAGCATACTCAGATAGAACCTCCTGCACTGTGCGAGCCGTGCTATTGGCAATATCGGAGCTAGTCACCACCGTAACATTGGCCGGCACATCTGCGACCTTTTGTGGTACGCGGCCCGCCGTCACAATCACCGGATCACCGGCAAACTCGGGGACATTGGCGGCATAGGCCTGGCCGGCGCAAGCCAGCGAAACCAGCAGCGCGCATTGTTGGGGCTTGAACATGAAACACACTCCACTTTTATGATCTGGCCGCCGCGGCGGCATATTCAGGAAGAGTGCGAAGAAGGCATGAAAAGGGGGACGCCGCGGCAGAGCGCCGGGCCGTCTGTCGGATCGCCTCCCCGCGATACTCCAGTGCGGCCGCCTTCCGGGCGGCCCTGAACGCGCGCGTCATCCTGCGTGGGAGCGCGCGTCGGCAGGCCGGTCTCCGGGCTCAGCCATGCGGCGATGCGCCTTCCCATCCAATGGACAGTGGCGCTTGCATCGCCAGGACGTTTCGCGCTGCTTCAATGATTCGCCAATCAAGCACGGCTCAATCAAACAGCTTCACACGTCAGGCCTTACCGTTGCGGGGGCAGCGCCGGTCTTGCACCGGCTTCCCGTTTCATCCACGCCATTGAGACGCGGACACCTGCTAGGCTCCGGATTATACCGGAGTCCATCCCGGCGGAATGGCGCCAAAAGAAATATGTTTAGTTAGGATCAAATCACCCACGGCACGCGGGTTGCCCCCGTGCCGGGCTATCGCTTAAAGTCGCCGCTGTATCAAAACCTCATTCAGGCTGGAGCTGGCCACCTCATGACACAGACCGACACCTTCCGCTCTCCCGATTCCGCCGCCTACCAGGCCGCCCGCGCGCGCCAGGCCACGCTGACCAAGCCGGCCGGCAGCCTCGGCCGGCTGGAGGAGCTGGCCTGCCGCTTCGCCGCCTGGCAGGGCAAGACCTGCCCGGACGCGCTGCGGCCGGCGATCACGGTTTTCGCCGGCGACCATGGCGTCACCGCCGAAGGCGTTTCCGCCTATCCCTCGGTGGTGACCGGCGAGATGGTGCGCAACTTCGCCAACGGCGGTGCCGCCATCTGCGTGCTGGCGCAAAGCCTGGGCGCGCGGCTGGAGGTGGTGGACGCCGGCGTGCTCAGCGATGTCTCGGCGCTGCCCATCGTCCATGCCAAAGTGCGGGCCGGCACCGGTAATCTGGCCAGGGAGGCCGCGATGACGCCGGCACAGGCCGAAGCCGCGCTGGAAGTGGGCCGGCAGGCCGCGCGCCGGGCTCTGGCCAGCGGCGCCAACCTGCTGATCGCCGGCGACATGGGCATAGGCAATACCACCGCGTCCGCGGCGCTGATCTGCCGACTGGCCCAATTGCCGCCGGAACGCATTGTCGGCCGCGGCACAGGGCTGGACGAGGCCGGACTGGAAATCAAACGCCGGGTGGTGCGCACCGCGCTGGCCCGCGTCGCCGAGCGTCAACTGTCGGCGCTGGAAACGCTGACCGAGCTGGGCGGCCTGGAAATCGCCGCCATGGCCGGCTTTTATCTGGAGAGCGCCCAGCACGGCGTGCCGGTGCTGGTGGACGGTTTCATTTCCAGCGCCGCCGCGCTGTGCGCCCATGCGCTGGAGCCGCGGCTGGGCGATTGGCTGCTGGCCAGCCACCGCTCGGAGGAAACCGGTCACTTGCTGGCCTTGCACGCCTTGAAGCTGGAACCGGTGCTGGACCTGGGCATGCACCTGGGCGAAGGCTCCGGCGCCGCGCTGTGCGTGCCGCTGCTGCAGATGGCCATCCACCTGCACAATGAGATGGCGACCTTCGCCGAGGCCGGCGTCACCGGTAAGGCGGAATGAACCCGTATACGCTCACACTGCTGCGCCATGGGGAGATCGACCATGCCGGCCGGCTGATAGGCAGCGGCGATCTGCCGCTGAACGCCTTGGGGCAAGCGCAGATGGCGCAGAGTTGGCAGCGCATTTGCTCGCTGGCCCCAGTCACCGCGATCGCCAGTTCGCCCTTGCAGCGCTGCCGAGAGTTCGCGGTGCAGCATGCCTTGCACGGCTCGCTGACACTGAAGGTGGACCCGCGCTTCGCCGAGATGGACTTTGGCGATTGGGACGGCATGGCGGTGCAGGTGCTGGCGCAGCATTACCCGGACTGGCGCGCCAAGCTGGCAGCCGGAGAACTGACGCCGCCGGGCGGCGAAGCCTATCAAGGCTTCCGCACCCGGGTATTGGCCGGCCTGGCCGAGTGGATGACCACGGCCAGCGGCAGCCACCGGGTGCTGGTCACCCACGGAGGCGTGATCACCACCTTGCTGGCGGAACTGCTGGGCACCGATTTCTCGGTGGCCAAGCTGATGACGGTGCAACGCGGCGGCTTTGCCCAACTATCCATCCTGGAAGGGCATCCGGCCTACCTGATGCGTTTGGAGGCGCCGTGCGCGGATTGATCCTGGCGCTGCAGTTCCTGACCCGCCTGCCCACGCCGCAGTTGCGCGAATTCAAGCCGGAATGGCTAGCCGACAGCGCGCGCTGGTTCGCCGCGGTGGGCTTGATCGTCGGCGCGCTGTTGCTGGCGGCGCTGGCGCTGGGCCGCGGCAGCGATCCCTGGCTGGCCGCGCTGCTGGCGCTGCTGATGTGGACCTGGGTCACCGGCGGCCTGCATCTGGACGGCTTGGGCGACCTGGCCGACGCGCTGGGCGCCGCGCACCGCTCGCGCGAGCGTTTCTTCGAAGTGCTGAAAGATCCTCATGTAGGCAGCTTCGGCGCGCTGGCGCTGATCCTGGCCGTTACCTCCAAACTGGTGCTGCTGATGCTGCTGGCCAAGCAGCCGGCGCTGCCCTGGGGCCTGTTGCTGATCCCCGCCTGGTGCCGTTGCTTCGCGCTGTATTGGTCGGCCAGCTTGCCGGCGATCGCGCCCGGCAGCGGCGAACGCTTCGCCTGGCGCCGCCACTGGCCCAGCCTGGCCGTCAACACCGTGCTGCTGGCGGCGCTGTCCGCCTGGCTGGCTCCGACATTGTTGCTGGCGCCATTGGCGGCGCTGGCCTGGCGCTTCTTTCTGCTTCGTAAGCTGGGCGGCATGACCGGAGACTGCCTGGGCGCGGGCATAGAGTTGTGCGAAATCGGCCTCATGCTGCTGTTGGTGGTCCGCTGGCCGGCTTTCTAGCGGCACTGCAACGATTCCGCCATTTCTCCGTCATCCGGCGGTGATGCGACGCGGGAATACTGGCGGCGTCGTCTTCGCATGGAGCCGCCATGGCCCACCTGGAAATCAGCTGTGAACGCGACCGGCTGGACCGCGGCATGATACTGGGCTTCCTGAGCCAGACCCACTGGGCGCAAGGCTTGACGCCGACGCAGCTGGACAAGGCCATCGCGCACTCGCTGGTGTTCGGCGCCTACCGCGGGCAGCGGCAGTTGGGCTTTGCCCGCATCGTCACCGACTACGTCAGCTTCGCCTATCTATCCGATGTATTCGTGCTGGCCGAGGCCCGCCGCCTCGGCGTCGGCCGCGCGCTGATGGACGCGGCGCTGGCCCACCCCGAACTACAGCAGCTGCGGCGCTTTCTGCTGGTATCGCGCGATGCGCGCCCCTTCTATCGCCGGCTGGGCTTCGCCGAACTGCGCGACGGCGAGCGCTATATGGAGCTGCGCCGCGAGCCGGCGGCCTTGCCGGCGCGCGCCTGGTCCTGGTTCCGCGCAAATAAAAACGCTGCTTGATGAGAGCGGCGTTCTTGCAGGCAGCAACGATTTAAAACGTGCCGGCCAGCTTCTTGTTGCGCATCAGGCACAGCATGTCACAGGCCAGATGCGCGGCGGCGATGGCGGTCACTTCGCTGTTATCGTAAGCGGGCGCCACTTCCACCACATCCATGCCGACAATGTTCAAATCGCCAAGATTGCGCACGATCTTCAATGCCTGGGCGCTGCTGAGGCCGCCCGGAACCGGGGTGCCGGTGCCAGGCGCGAAAGCCGGATCCAGACAGTCGATGTCGAAGGTCAGATAGACCGGGCTATCCCCTATCACTTCCTTGATGCGCGCGATGGTAGCATCCACGCCATTGTCATGCACCCAGGGCGCGTCCAGCACATTCATGCCCATGAAGTCGTCGTTCCAGGTGCGGATGCCCACTTGCACCGACTTCTTGGGATCGACCAGACCATCCTTCACCGCCTTGTAGAACATGGTGCCGTGGTTCAGGCTGTCCGGCTCGTCGTCCGGCCAGGTGTCGCAGTGGGCGTCGAAGTGCAGCAGCGCCAGCGGCTTGCCGTATTTCTCGGCGTGCGCGATCAGCAGCGGGTAGGTGATGAAATGATCGCCGCCAAAGGTCAGCATCTTGGCGCCGGACGCCAGGATAACGCGCGCGTGCTCGACGATGGAGGGCTTGATGGTCAGCGGATTGTGCGCGTCGAACCAGCAATCGCCATAGTCGATCACCGCCAGGTCGTCGAAGGGATTGAAGCCCCAGGGGAAGGGAGGCAGCTCGGCCAGCTGTACGCTGGCGGCGCGGATCGCCTGCGGACCCAGCCGCGCGCCGGAGCGGAAGGTGGTGGACAGATCCAGCGGAATGCCGGATACCACCACGTCTGCGCCGCTCAGGTCTCGGCTGTAGTTGCGGCGCATGAAGGACAGCACGCCGGCATAGGTGTTTTCAATGGAGGAGCCGTACAAGCCCTGACGGCGGATCGCGCCGTCGCCGTAAATGGTTTCGCTCATGAATACTCTCCGTGAGAGAGTACGCCGGACTCAGGCGTTCCGACGATTACCGTCCATCTTGCACAGCCGACGGCTTGAGGCTGCCGCCCCCCTTGGGGCGTAAGCCCGGAGTTTGTCGCGATGCGCGCGGGCGCACAAGAGCCAATCGAATCAATGGCTTTCCAGCTGGATGCGCCACAGCCGGAAACGCAGCCTCACGTCGTACCAGACCGGCCTCAAGCCCAGCAGAAACAAGAGCAGCGCCAGCGGCAGGGTAAAGCTATATCCCATGTGCTTGAAGCCCAGCGCGCCAACCACGCCACCACCGAAAAACGACAGCAGGATCAGCAGATAGGTGCGCAATTTGGCCCGGTTGGCGCGCACATCCTTAACCTTGGGCATGCTTTCCCGGCCGTAGTAGCTGAGCTTGGCCAGTTCGATGCCAATGTCGGTGGCGATGCCGGTCATGTGGGTACTGCGCAACAGCCCGCCGGACAGCTTGGTGACGATGGTATTGTGCATGCCCATGATGAAACACAGCAGCATCACCGTCAGCGGAGTGAAAAAGCCCTTGTGCAGCGACAAGCCGGCGCCCAGCAGGCCGAACAACAACAACAGGCCGGCCTCTTCCATCATCGATACGCCGTAGCCGCCGCGCAGCCGCTGCCGACGCGCCCACAGGATCAACCAGGAACTGTGCATCGCACCGGCGATAAAGCACAGCAGCATCACCAGCAGGGACAGGCCCAGCGTCACCTCGCCCAGCGCGAACTCGTCGGCCATGCCGGAGATGATGCCGGACATATGCGAGGTGTAGCGATGCACGGCGAGAAAGCCGCCGGCATTGAGCGCGCCTGCGATAAAGGCCATTGACCACCCCAACTGCCGCAAAATGCGGTCATTGAAGCGGCCCCGGTCCAATAGCCGGGTGATGCTGGTTCTTCTGAACATATCCTGCTGACGAAATGAACAACGGCGACCAGAGGCCGCCGTCATCGGGGAAATGAAGACACTGCGCCTGCGCCCTTGGCGCGGGCGATGCCTGATAGTGCATCTCCGCGCCGCGGCTGGCAAGCAGTCAGATCAAGAAGCCGGCCTCAGGCGCAGGATTTCAGCCCGATTCCCGGCGTCAGCCGCTTTTGCAGGGACTTGAGCTTGTCCGCCTGCTGCGCGTCCAGCGTCTTGAAGCTCAGCGTGGTCTTGCTCGTCTTCTGCCCCTTCTGCTGCACCAGCGCCTTGTCGTAGCCCGCCGCCTTCAAACGCGCGGCCAAGGCCTTGGCCGCGTCTTCCTTGCCAAACAGCCCCAGCGACAAATGGCCCTTGAAATCGTCATTCTTGACGATGTAGTTGTCGAAGCCCTTGCCCTTCAGCTCCGACGACAGGGTCGAGGTTTCCGCCTGAGTCGCCAGTGGCGGGTAATACACCCAGAAGCGACCGCTAGCGGCGGCTTCTTCCTTGCTGGCTTCGCTCAGCTGGCCGGCCTTGAGCTTGAGCTGCGGCACCCCGCCTTTGACCCGGGACAGCAACTTGTCGTCCAGCGGCCCCCATTGCAGGCAGACCGCGGCAGCTTCCGCAGCCTTCACCGGCTCGGGCTTGGCCTCGGATTTGAGCTCCGGCTTGGCAGCGGCCGGCTTGGCCTCGACCTTGGCCAATGCTTTAGGCGCCGACGCTTCCGCCGTCTTGGGCTTGGCGGCAACAAGCTTGTCAGCCTTGGGCGCGGAAGATTCGCGCAGCGGCTCCGCCGCCGGAGCGGACGCGACCGGCGCGGAAGCCGCATTCGGCTTCCAGTTCACGGGCAGCAACTTGACCAGCTCCGGGCTCACTTCCTGCGCCCGCACGTCAACCGGCGGACGCTGCTTGAACGAGCCATACATCGCCACCAGCAGATTCAGCACCACAACCAAGGCTAGGAACCACTTCATTTTTCGTCGGCCACCCTTAACAGACCCAATAACACCAGATTATCCACGATCTCGACCGGCCCGGCGAGCCAAGGCGCCAAGCGCGCGGCATCACCTCCGGTCAACAGCACCCGCACCGAAGCGCGGCCGGTATGCATCTGCAACTGCCTGCGCTGGGACTCCACCGCACCGGTCAGCGCGTATACCGCGCCACTGGCCAGCGCATCCTCGGTACCCTGCGGAAACGGCGTCACCACGCCGGCGGGACGGTCCAGATTAGCGGTATTGCGCGCCAGGCTGCTCAGCATCAGGTTCAGTCCGGGCAAAATCAGCCCGCCCAGATAATCGCCTTCGGCGGTCAATGCCTCCACGGTCAAGGCGGTCCCGGCACAAGCGACGATCACATCGTCCTGATGCAGCTGCCGCGCGGCCAACACCGCCAGCCAGCGATCCGCCCCCTGCTCGGCCGGATTACGATATTGGTTGCGCACATCGCCAAAATCCGACTCTGCCCGCACCCACTGCAATCGGCAGGGCGCGGCCGCTTCCAAGCCGCGCGCCACATCGGCACGCGCCACCGACGCGCCCCAGGCGGCCGTGATCGGCCATTGTCGCCAGACTTCAGCCAGGCTGGCGATGTCGCCGTGCTCCACCGCGCCCTGGGCCAGCCAGCCACGGCCATCATGCACCGCCCATTTGACCCGGCTATTACCGGCATCGATCAACAGCTTCATGCCAGCTTCCTCAAGCTCACTTCACCGGCGTGATAGATTTTCATGCCCTCCGTGGTCTCCACCATCAGCGCGCCGCTGTCGGCCACGCCGCGCGCCACGCCTTCCACTGGCTCGCCATGGGAGAAACGCAAGCACACCGGCGCATCCTGATGCGCCGACAAACCCATCCACTCCTCGCGCAGCGGCACAAAGCCATTGCGGTCGAAATTGCCCAACACCAGATGCAATTCGTTCAACAATTCGGCCAGCAGCGCGCTGCGCGTCAACTGAACGCCGGCATCCGCCAGACAGGCCACAGGCTGATCCACATCGCCCGGCTCGCTCACATTCATGCCGATGCCGATCACCACTGCCGTGGGGCCGAGCGCGTCGCCGGACAATTCGATCAGAATGCCCGCCAACTTGCGCTCGTTCAACAACACATCATTCGGCCACTTCAAGGCCACCGGAGCGCCAAGCCGGCGCAGCGCGCGCGCCAAGGCCACCCCCACCGCCAGCGACAAGCCGGCCAGTTGGGACAGGCCACGCTCGAAACGCCACAACAGCGAGAAAGTCAGGCCCGACCCCAAACGCGCCTGCCAACGCCGACCCAGCCGGCCACGGCCCGAGGTCTGCAACTCCGTCGCCAGCACCAGGCCATGCAGGCCACCGCTGGCGGCGCGCGCCAGCAACTGGGTATTGGTGGAATCCGTGCGCTCCGCCACCGCCAGTGTGAAGGTGTCCGCCGCCGCCTCATCCAGACCGTTGCGGATATCCGCCACATCCAGCCACTGAAACGGTGTTTCCAGCCGGTAACCCTGACCACGCACGCTGAACACGGTGACGCCCAGATCCTGCTGAATGGAATGCACCGCCTGCCAGACCAGAGTGCGGGAACAATCCAACTCTCTGGCGATGTCTTCGCCGGAATGAAAACGACCATCGGCGAGACGGCGCAGCACGGCGAATGCGTGTTCGCTCACTGCTTGGCCTCGTTGGCCCGTATCTTGTGCAAGGTGGCGGTGGTCGACGTATCGAACAGAAAGGGAATGGAATGCACCGCGCCACCGCGCGCCAGGGTTTCGGCGCTGCCGACGATCTTGTCCGGCGTCCAGTCGCCTCCCTTGACCAATACATCGGGTCGCACTTGCTCAATCAATTGCGCCGGAGTGTCTTCGTCAAAACAGATCACCAGGCTGACGCTTTCCAAAGCGGCCAATACCGCCGCGCGGTTATCCTGATGATTGATGGGGCGATCATCCCCCTTGCCCAGGCGACGTACCGACGCATCGGTATTCAAGCCCAGCACCAGGCTGGCGCCCAAGGCACGCGCTTGCGCCAGATAGGTCACATGGCCGCGATGCAAGATATCGAAACAACCATTGGTGAACACGATGGGCCGCGGCAAGGCCGCCAGCTTGTCCGCCAGTTGTTCCTGGGTACAGATTTTATTTTCGAACGACGGTGTCGGATAAGACATCGGACTCCTTCAAACTTGGCAATAGCCCCAGGCGCCGCCTACCAGCAGCGGCCCCGGGCATCAAGTTGCGAAGGATACCACAGCGCCCGGCCCTTGCCCGCAAGCACCGGCGATCCGACGCCCCGAACGCAACAAAGCCTCCCCGAGGGGAGGCTTCCGTGTCGGCGTTTCCACCGCGCCAATGCATAAAGCCCAGCTCGTGTGAGCTGGGCTTTGCAATGGGGCGTCTGGCGGTGTCCTACTTTCACATGGCGAATGCCACACTATCATCGGCGCTAAGGCGTTTCACGGTCCTGTTCGGGATGGGAAGGCGTGGGACCACCTCGCTATGGCCACCAGACATAAACTGATACAAACTTGAAGAAGCCTAGGTTGATACTC
>NZ_LDUI01000028.1:0-110450 GCF_001043555.1 Chromobacterium sp. LK1
CTGTTGACGATCTGCTGCGCGTCGTGAGACGTGACACGGTGAGTGCCGCTACGAAATGCTCTTGCACCACTCGTACATTCCGCTTTCTCAGCGGTTTTCGCTTGTCCCGCTCTAGTTCGCGTGCCTTTGAACAGGCTCTGAGAACCGGCCGCGCAGGTTTTGCCGCGGCCGGCGGGAATCTGCGCGCCCTTTGTCGGTCTGTAGACTTTATGAGCCGCATGAACGCGGCCGCTTGATTCAGGGGGATCTCAAAAATGAGCATTAAAATGAAGCTGGCGCTGTGCGTGGCCTTGCTGGCAGTTGGCGGCTGGTTCTACGCAACGCCGTATTTGACGGTGCATGGCATGCAGCAGGCGCTGGACGCGCGCGACGCGGCCAAATTGTCCGGCTATGTGGACTACCCGGCCTTGCGCAGCAGCCTGAAGGAGTCGATCGCGCCCAAGGCGGTGCTGGAATTGAACCAATCCAAGGCCAATAATCCGCTGGCGGCGATGGGCGCCGCGATTGCCGACGCGGTGATCGCACCGGTCGTCGACGCGATGGTGACGCCGGAAAGCCTGGCGCTGATGATGCAGGGGATCAAGCCCAAGCCTGGCCTGCCGCATGGCGGCGCGTCGGCGGAAAACGATGGCGGCGGCGCGCAGGGGACGGAAGCGTCGGCGGAGCCGCGCGCTGGCGTCGAGACGACGATGGGCTACGAAGACATCGACCGCTTCGTGGTGACGGTGAAGAAGAAGGACGGCGGAGCCGGTCCGCTGGCTTTTGTCTTCAAGCGCGAAGGCTGGTTTGGCTGGAAGCTGGCGGCGCTGCGCCTGCCCGAGTAAAACAAAAAACCCGCAGAGCTTGCGCTGTGCGGGGTTTTTGATGTTTCGGCCTGCCAAAATCGCTGGTGCCCAGAGTCGGACTCGAACCGACACACCTTGCGGCGGGGGATTTTGAATCCCCTGCGTCTACCAATTTCGCCATCCGGGCGTCTTCGGCATTCCGAGAGAACGAATGATAGCGATAGCAAATCGCTTTGTAAATCCTTTTTTCCTGGGCCTCAGTCCTGCTTCAGTTTGAGCGCGAGGTCGTAAAGCTGCTTGCGGTTGGCGCCGCAGATCTGCGCGGCCAGCGACGCCGCCTGCTTGGTGGGCAGCTCCGCCGCCAGCAGCTTGAGCACGCGCACGGTGTCTTCCGGCACCGCGTCGTCGGCCTCGTCGCGCGGCGGCGCGGCGTCCAGGATCAGCACGATCTCGCCGCGCTGCTGGTTGGAATCGGACTCCACCCACTCCAGCATGTGCTGGGCTGGCAGATTGCGGAAGGTTTCGAAAGTCTTGGTCAGCTCGCGCGCCAGCAGCACTCGGCGCTCCGCGCCCAGTTCCGCGACGATGTCGCGCAGGGTATCGACAATGCGGTGCGGCGCTTCGTAACACACGGTCAGATGCGGCGCGGACAGCCATTGGCGCAGCGTCTTGCGGCGCTCGCCGCTCTTGGGCGGCAAGAAGCCGTGGAACAGGAAGGACGGCGCGGTCAGCCCGCTGGCGGACAGGGCAGCGATCACCGCGCTGGAGCCGGGCACCGGCCGTACCGGCAGACCGGCGGCGCGCACCGCTTCCGCCAAGCGCGCGCCGGGGTCGGACACCGCCGGGGTGCCGGCGTCGGACACCTGCACCACGATCTGGTCTTCGGACAGCCAGCGCACCACTTGCTCGGCCATGCCGCGTTCATTGTGCTCGCGCAGGCTGACCAGGCGTTTGGCGTGAATGCCATAGGCGGACAGTAGCTGTCCGGTCACGCGGGTGTCCTCGGCGCAGACCACGTCGGCGGCGCTGAAGGCGGCCAAGGCGCGGGCGCTGATGTCGGCCAGGTTTCCAATGGGCGTGGCCACCACATATAATGTGCCGCGACAGAAACTTTCCCTGGCTGATTCAAGCAGATGAGCGAACGAAGTATGCAAAGACTGACTCCGCTGTTGGTTGGCGTCTTATTGACTTGGTTGACGCCGACGATGGCGCAAACCCCGGACTATATCATCCAAAGCAATACCGCGCCGCTCAAGTTGCTGGGCCAGCCGGCGTCGAAACCGGCCGTTCCGGCGGCCGCGCCGCGTGAGGCCAGCGCGGCGGTGGCGAAACCGCAGCCGGCCGTTGGCCGTGTGCGCATCGGCCTGCTGCTGCCCACCGGCTCCGCCACCCTGGGCGAAGCCGCGGCGGTGGTGCGCAGCGGCGTGGAAGCGGCGGCGAGCGTGGATCAGAACGCCGAGCTGGTGACCATAGACGCGTCCGAGGACACCGCCGTGGCCGGCTATAAGCAGGCCTTGGCC
This sequence comes from Chromobacterium sp. LK1, assembly GCF_001043555.1. NCBI lineage: Bacteria > Pseudomonadati > Pseudomonadota > Betaproteobacteria > Neisseriales > Chromobacteriaceae > Chromobacterium > Chromobacterium sp. LK1. The sequence goes on from NZ_LDUI01000028.1 coordinate 2,306, forward strand.
GGCGGAGTCAATGTGGTGATCGGCCCCTTGTCGCGCGGCGCCATCGCCGCGGTGGCGCCGCTGGTGTCGGTGCCGACGCTGGCCTTGAACTCGATAGGCCGCGAAGTGCCGGCCAATCCCAAGCTGTTTTCGCTATCCTTGACCGTTGAGGGCGAGGCGCGCCAGGTGGCGCGCCTGATGCGCGAGGACGGCCGGGTCAATCCGCTGCTGCTGTTCGGCGGCGATAGCCTGTCTCAGCGCCTGCGCCAGGCCTTCATCGATGAATGGCGGGTTCAGAACCGCGGCAAGTCGCCGATGCTGCTGGAGGCGAAACCGGACAGCCTGCCCGCCATCCTGCAGGCGGCGGCTGGCGCCGACGCGGTGTTCATGGCGCTGGACGCGCGCGAGGCCGGCATCGTCAAGGCGGCGCTGGCGCCGGAACTGGCGGTTTACGGCACTTCCCAGCTCAACGGTCGCGGCAGCGCGGCGGCCTTGGCCGGGGCGCGGGTGATAGACATGCCTTGGTTCCTGATGCCGGAACACCCGGCGGTACGGCGCTATCCGCGTCCATCCATGCCGCTGACGATGCAGACCGAGCGTCTGTACGCGCTGGGCGTGGACGCCTGGCGGCTGGCGGTGCTGCTGGCCGGTGCGCGCCAGCCGCTTGGCCTGAAGCTGGATGGCGTCACCGGCGACTTGAAGCTGGGGCGCGATCGCCTGTTCGAGCGCCAGTTGCCGATGGCGGTGTTGAGTTCGGAGCAGCAGTGAATACCCTGGGCCGGCAAGCGGAAGATCGCGCGCTGGCCTGGCTGCTGCGGCGCGGCCTGACGCTGGTGGAGCGCAACTGGTCCTGCCGCGGCGGCGAAATCGATCTGATCATGCGCGATGGACGTTACTGGGTGTTTATCGAGGTGCGCCATCGCGCCAGCGCGGCCTTCGGCGGCGCGGCCGCCAGCATAGGAGCGGCCAAGCAAAGGAAACTCATGCTGGCCGCCGAGGTCTATCTGTCCCAACAGGGAATAGACGCGCCATGCCGCTTCGACGCGGTGTTGACCGTGGGCGAGGCGGAGCCGCAGTGGTTGCAGAATATTTTCATGTAGTGCTGAAAGAGATAAGGATGTCCCATGGATTTGATTGACCGCGTCAGCGGGCATTTCCTGGAAAGCATTGCCGTCAAGCAGGAGGCGATGGAATTGCTGTCGCCGGCGATCGCGGCGGCGGCGGAGCAAATGGTGGCTTGCCTGATGAACGAAGGCAAGATTCTGGCCTGCGGCAATGGCGGCTCGGCGGCGGACGCGCAGAATTTCGCCGCTGAGATGGTGGGGCGTTTCGAGAAGGAAAGGCCGGGCCTGGCGGCGATTTCGCTGGCCACCGACAGCTCGGCCCTGACCGCGATAGGCAACGACTACGATTTCGACATGGTGTTTTCCAAGCAAGTGCGCGCCTTGGGTCACACCAACGATTTGTTGCTGGCGATTTCCGCGTCCGGCAACGCCGCCAATGTGATCGAGGCCATCTATGCTGCGCACGAGCGCGGCATGAGCGTGATCGCCTTGACCGGCATGGACGGCGGCAAGGTGGCCGAGATCCTGTCGCCGGAAGATATCCAGTTGATTGTGCCGGCGCTGCGTCGCTGCCGGATTCAGGAAGTCCATACCCTGATGGTCCACGCCTTGTGCGATACCATCGATTACATGTTGCTGGGAGGAGAGTAAATGAAGCGTCGCGTGTTTGCCGTATTGCTGGCCGTGGGTTTGAGCAGCACCCTGAGCGCTTGTTTCGGCGTGGTGGCGGCTGGCGCCGCTGGCGGCGCGCTGGTGGCGACCGATCGCCGCACCAGCGGCGCCTATGTCGATGACCAGGGCATCGAATTGAAGACCGCGGACCAGGTGGGCAAGCTGCTGCCCTCGGCCCATGTCAACACCACCAGTTTCAACCGCGCGGTGCTGCTGACCGGCGAAGTGCCCAGCGAGCAGGCGCGCCAGCAGGCGGAGCTGACCGCGCGCGGCATCCCCAATGTGCGCCGCGTGTTCAACTACACCGTGGTGGCGCCGTCGTCGGGCTTCTCGGAGCGCAGCAACGACACCTGGGTAACCAGCAAGGTGCGTACCCGCTTGCTGGACGGCAAGGGCTATAACCCGAACAACGTCAAGGTGGTGACCGAGCGCGGCGTGGTTTACATGCTGGGCATGGTGACCCAGGCCGAAGGCACCGCCGCCGCCAAGGTGGTCAGCGAGACTTCCGGCGTGCAGAAAGTGGTGACCTTGTTCGAATACATCAACGACATCGCGCAATAACACGCGTCGACTTCGTTTGGTGAAACAGCCCGGCGCTTGCCGGGCTTTTTGTTGGCGCTTGGCCGCGGTTTCATCGAAAGTCGCGGAATTTTAAGAAAAGTCCTATAGCCGCTCCACGGCGCTTCTGCTGCAATTCCCGCTGCGGTCGAAAGCCATGCGCTTCGCCCGCATTTTCTGTGCCCGGAAGCATCCGGGCGCATCGGCAATGAGAATGATGCAATCAGGGGTGAGGACGCGGGGTTATGAGTCAAGCGGTCAAGATTTCGGCGGAAGTGAGGGAGCGCGTGGTCGCCGCGGCGGCCGAGTTGTATGAAAAGTCCGGTCGCAAGCGCTTTCCCGCGATAGACCAAGTCCGTCAGCTGGCGGGAGTGGACATGGACGCGGCCAGCGTGGTGCTCAAGGATTGGCGGCGGATTCAGCCGGCCACGGCGGCGGCGCTGGAAGGCGAAGTGCCGGAAGGCGTGCGCCAGGCGGGGCTGGCCGCGCTGGAAGCGATCTGGGCGCAAGCCCAGGCCTTGGCCAACGATAGCTTGTTGGCTGCCCAGGCCGCTTGGGAGCTGGAGCGCAGCGAGCTGGACGGCTTGCGCGCGGAACTGGCCAGCGCGTTTGAACGGCAGGCGGCGGAGCTGGACGCCACGCGCCGGCAGTTATCGGCCTCGCTGGCGCTGACCGCGCAACAGGCTCAGGACCTGGCGGTGGCACAGCCGCAGGCCGAGGCGTTCCGCGCGCGCCTGGATCTGGCGGAAGGCCGAGTGGATGAATTGGAGAGCGAGCTGGCCGACACCAAGGAACGCCTGCAGCGGGCGCAGCGCGAATTGGGGCAGAGTTCGGCCGCCGGCCAGGCGGCGGAAGCGGCGCTGAGCAAGCTGCGCGGGGAACTGCTGCAATCCAGCGCCCAGACGGTGATGAAGGGCGAGGTGGCCAAGATCAGGAACCAGGCGGAGGCCAGACTGGGCTCGCCGGCGCCATCCGGTGAAGAAGGCGCCGCCTTGAAGGCCGCGTACACCCCGCAGCCAGCCGCCGAGGATATTCTGAAGTTCCGCTGACGGCGGGGCGTGGTCAATGCTGGGAAATCAGCACGTCGGCGCATAGCACGTGCATGATTTCATCGATTTCTATGGCCATCGAGATGGTGATGCAGGAGCGGGTGTCGGTCATCGACAGATAGGGCTCGCTCATATACAACACGCCGGGCTGGTCCACCGCGTGCTGGAAATAGCTGCGGCGCGACCAGACCGCGCCGGTGGTGTCCACCAGCGGCGCAAACTTGGGGTTGGCGACGGCGAGCGGCTGGCGGCTATTGAGGTTGCGGCCGATCTGGCGCCCCTCGCTGTCCAGCAGGAAGCAGCGCACCACATCCGGCAGCGCCAGCATCGGCTTGGCCGCCAGGTTGAACGGCGTGCCCTGCATCAGCGAGATGGCGCTTTGCACGAAGGATTGCCGCGCCAGTTCGATCTGGCGCCGGGTCAGCTTGCGTTTCAGCAGCTCGCGCGCCATCAGTTCATCCCAACGTTCGTCTATGCGCGGGGTGATGATGTGGTCCTGGTCCGGCTGCTCATGCGGGTGGGCGATGAAATAGCCTTGCACCAGATCGCAGCCGGATTCCAGCGCAATCAGCACATCCTGATCGGTTTCTATGCCTTCCTCCACCACCAGCGCCCCAATTTCGTGCATCAGCCGCACCAGCTTGGCCAGCAGATTGCGGGTGCGCGGCTGGTGCACGGCGGCGCGCAGCAGATGACGGTCGAATTTGACCAGGTCCGGCTCCAATTGGCAGACCCGATCCAGATTGGAATGGCCGACGCCGAAGTCGTCGATGGCGATCAGAAAGCCGCTGCTTTTCAGCACATTGACGCCCTCTATCAGTGCGGCGTCCACTTCCAGCACATGTTCCAGCACTTCCAGCACCACTTGGCTGGGATCCAAGCCGGCGGCCTTGATGGTGTTGGCCAGCGCCATCGCGCGTTCCGGCCGCGACAGCGAGGCGGCGTCGATATTGAGAAACAGCCAGCATGGGTGGTCGCTTTGCATCTGGCTGAAGCGAGCGGCATGGGCTTCGCTCGTCGCCAGATCCAGCTGGTGACGGCGTTCGGGCGAGACGACGGAGTAAAAGGCCTCCGCCGGAGTCAGAATGGAGGTGTCCTGTCTGGCGCGCAGCAAGGCTTCCATGCCTATCGTGCGGCGATGCGCCAGGCTATAGATAGGCTGGAAGTGACTGCCGAGCTTCAAGCCGGCATGCTCGAATTCTTTCATGGAAACGCTGCCCTCCGTGGCGTGGACTCTACGGTCGGTATTGTTTTTTTGCCTGAAGCAATTGGCATTCCAGTTTAGTGCATCGCCATTAAAAATAAAAAACGGGCCAGGAGGCCCGTTTGGATAAAGATGTTAAAAAGCTTGTTACTGTTGGATGCCCGCCACCAGCCACTTGCCGTTGGTGCTGTCATCCTTGACGTAGTGCCAGTACTCGGTGAACGGCTCGGTCGGCGCGCCCACGGCTTCGCTGACCATGCCGGAGAAGCGCACGCTGGCGATGTAACGATTGCCTTCGGTGCTGGCTTCGGACAGCTGGCAGTCCAGCTGCGGGAAGTCGGCGACGTCGGTATTGCCGGCGATGTCCTCGCGCAGCGCGTTGAACAGGTCCGGCGTCATGTACTTGCGCACTTCTTCCAGGCTTTCCGTGGTGTTCAGGCTTTGCAGGTGCAGGAAGGTGGCCTTGGCCTGGCGCAGGAAGTTAGGCGTTTCCGTGCCGTCCGGCAGGCGAGCGGGGGCGTCGAACGCCGCCGGCGCGCCGAAGGTCGGCTTGGCGCCGCCAAGACCGGAGCCGATTTTCGGGATGGAATCGAAACGGGCCGGTTCCTGGTAGCCGCCGCCGAGGTTCTGCGGCATGCCCGCTGCTTGCGGGGTTGCCATGGCCGGACGCGCGGCGCCGGCCTTGCGGCGGAAGAACATGATGCCGCCGATCAGTACCGCGCCCAGCAGGGCCAGCGTGCCCCACGGCATGCCGCCGCTCTTCTGCGGTTGCTGGCCTTGTTGCGCCGCCAGAGCCGGATCGGCGTTGCCGTTGGCGGCTGCCGGAGCTTGTTGCTGGCCGCCTTTATCGCTCATGGCGGAGCCCAGCATATAGCCGGCGGCCGCGCCGGCCGCGCCGGCGGCTACCGCGGTGCCGATGCCCGGGCCGGATTTGGGTTGAGCTTGAGCCGGAGCGGGCGCTTGCGCAGGCGGCGCAACCGGGCGCGCCGGCGCTTGTTGTTGGTAAGAACGGGTGGGGGCCGAACGCTGCATGCCGGCGCTCTTGCCTTTACCTAGGCGGGCCGCTTCCGCGAACGGAGTGGCCAACACGGAAACCATGGTGAAGGCGAGCATGATCGTCTTCGCGCGAGTGGTCATATTGCTTTTTTCCTGAGTGGTTGGTATCGCCCCGATATGACTGGGACGCAAAGGATTAGTTCGGGGTCAATGACTGAATTTCAATGACTTGCGCATGGTTTTTTTCGATGCGGAAGCGCACATTCCATTGCTGCAGCGCCACGCCGTAAACCCGTTGCGGGTCGTCCTGATAGGCGGGGCGCGGGTCCTGGGCCAGCACCTGTTCCACCAGCAGCGCGAAATCGGCCGGCAGGCCGGGGGCTGCCAGCTGCGCGCGCGCGGCGGCGTCCCAGCCCACGCTCAATTGCGGCGGCGGGCCGTCGACGAAGCCGCCGCGGGCGTCCGGCCGGGCTTCGACGAAGGGAATATAGGGCTTGATGTCCAGCACCGGGGTGCCGTCCAGCAAGTCGGCTCCTTCCAGCGTCAGCACCACCTTGGGCTGGGTGTCGATGCGCAGCAGCCGCACCAGCGACAGGCCCAGCGGATTGGGGCGATGGGTGGCGCGGCTGGCGAACACGCCGACCTTGGCGTTGCCGCCCAGCCGCGGCGGACGCACCAGCGGCTGCCAGCCGCGTTCGGCGGTTTGATGGAACACGAAGCTGATCCAGACATGGGAAAACGCGTCCAGCCCGCGCACCATGTCGGGGTGATCATAGGGCGGCAGCAGTTCCAGCGTGATGCGGGCGGCGTTGACCAGCGAGGGCTGGCGCGGGATGCCGAATTTCTCGCGGTAGGGCGAACGAATCACGCCCACCGTTTCAAAGGTGTAGCTCATAGCCGGATTGTAGCATTGCTGCTCCACCGCTTATTCCAGTCCTACTCAGCGGAGCGGCCGCGTAAGTAAAGCAATCGCAGCCGTCAATGCGCCTATACCCAATATCAACATGACCGAAACATGGAGCCAGAAACGAAAGGGCCGGTCTTGTCTCACGATGCTTGTTTGTGACCTGTAATCGTTGAAGATACCTGTCTGCACGGCCTTGTAGGTCTGGCTTAGTGAGCCCCAAGCAAAAAAAAGAGGCAAGGCGATGAGGGCACAGCCGCGTAGCAGCGGGTAAGCGCTCTGGAGCAGGCTGGCGAGGATCAGGAGCAAGAGCAGGATGGGCGCAATGGCGCGGGTTACCGAGGGTGGCCTAGGCATGATGGTGCTGGGCAGACAGAGAATCCGTCCATCATGCGGCTTGTGGCTGCAAAATGAAAGATGCGCCTGACGGCGCATCTACATTGGCAGCTTGGTACAGATCAGCCGACAAAGTGCTTGTTGTAGCGGCCGCTCAGCCGGCTCATCGGCAGCAGCATGAAAAAGTCGGCGCAGTTGAAGTCCGGGTCCCAGGCCGGCTCGCCGCAGATATAGGCGCCGGCGCGCAGATAGCCCTTGATCAGCGCCGGCATCGGCGCGGAAGGCGCATCGTCGCGAACGCGGTCCAGCGGCAGCGGCAGGTGGGGGAATACCCGCCATTCCGGCGGCGACAAGTGCTTGGTTTCCAGCTGGCGGTACAGGCTGACCGCCTGGTGGCCGCCGTCGCTCAGCGACACGCTGGCGCAGCCGGCCAGGTATTGGCCGCCGTGCTGTTGCACGTAATCGGCCAGGCCGGACCAGAGCAGGGCGATCACCGCGCCGGAGCGGAAATCGCGATGCACGCAGGAGCGGCCCACTTCGATCAGGCCTGCGCGCAAATGGGTCAGCCGCGCCAGATCGAATTCATGTTCCGAATACAGGCTGGGCGCGCGGCGCGCATTGTCCGGCGACAGCATGCGGTAAGTGCCCACCACCAGGCCGCTGGCGGCATCCTCGACGATCAGGTGTTCGCACAACTCGTCGTACTCGTCGCAATCGATGCCGAGTTCCCTGGAGTTGAGTTCGGCGCCCATTTCCCCGGCGAACACATCGAAGCGCAGCTTCTGCGCGCGGCGAATGTCCTGCGTCTCAGTGGCCACGCGCACGCTCAAACGCGGCTTGGCGCTCACGGCAAGCTGTTCATTTAGCAGCATGTTTTGCTCCCTTGAGTGATGAGCCCCATGCTAGGCAGCTTGTTTGACGCGGCGATGTCTTTAATATGACCATCGGGTGACCGGCGCTTGACGCCGCCATTACTAGCTGGATTTATTGAAATCAACGACTTACGCTATGTCAGGATTTGGCGTAGAATAGGCCGTTTTTCCGTTCGATTTGCTCTTTCCGACAAAGCCATGATTTATCCGACAAACTTCGACGTGATAGTGGTGGGCGGCGGCCATGCCGGCACCGAGGCCGCGCTGGCGGCTGCGCGCATGGGCTGCAACACCCTTCTTTTGACGCATAACATCGAGACCCTGGGTCAGATGTCGTGCAATCCGTCGATCGGCGGCATCGGCAAGGGCCATCTGGTCAAGGAAGTGGATGCCCTGGGCGGCGCGATGGCGCTGGCCACCGATATCGGCGGCATCCAGTTCCGCACCCTCAACGCCTCCAAGGGCCCGGCGGTGCGCGCCACTCGCGCCCAGGCCGACCGCATCCTGTACAAGGCGGCGATCCGCGAGATGCTGGAGAACCAGCCCAATCTGACGCTGTTCCAGCAGCCGGTGGACGATCTCCTGATCGAAGGCGACCGCGTCGCCGGGGCCATCACCGCCATCGGCATCACCTTCCGCGCCAAGACCGTGGTGCTGACCGCCGGCACCTTCCTGTCCGGCAAGATCCACGTCGGCCTGGAAAACTACACCGGCGGCCGCGCCGGCGATCAAGCCGCGTCCACGCTGGGCGAGCGCTTGCGCGAACTGGCCCTGCCGGTGGGACGGCTGAAAACCGGCACGCCGCCGCGCATCGACGGCCGCAGCGTCGACTTTTCGGTGATGGAAGAGCAGCCGGGCGACACGCCGGAGCCGGTGTTCTCCTATCGCGGCAGCCGCGTGCTGCATCCCAAGCAGCTGCCGTGCTGGATCACCCACACCAATGAGCGCACTCACGAGATCATCCGCTCCGGCTTCGAACGCAGCCCGATGTTCACCGGGGTGATTGAAGGCGTCGGCCCGCGTTATTGCCCGTCGATCGAGGACAAGATCAACCGCTTCGCCGACAAGGACAGCCATCAGGTCTTCCTGGAGCCGGAAGGTCTGACCACGCACGAGTTCTACCCCAACGGGATTTCCACCAGCCTGCCCTTCGACATCCAGTTGGCGGCGGTGCGCTCGATTCGCGGCATGGAGAACGCCCACATCCTGCGGCCCGGCTATGCGATCGAGTACGATTATTTCGACCCGCGCGGACTGAAGTCCACGCTGGAGACCAAGGCGATCCAGGGCCTGTTCTTCGCCGGCCAGATCAACGGCACCACCGGCTACGAAGAAGCGGCCGCCCAGGGCCTGCAAGCGGGCATGAACGCCGCGCTGCAGGCGCGCGGCGAAGAGGGCTGGTGCCCGCGCCGCGACGAAGCCTATCTGGGCGTGCTGGTGGACGACCTGATCACCAAGGGCGTGGCCGAGCCCTACCGCATGTTCACCAGCCGCGCCGAATTCCGCCTGCAGTTGCGCGAAGACAACGCCGACCTGCGTCTGACCGAGATCGGCCGCCGCTACGGCTTGATCGGCGATGTCCAATGGGACAGCTTCTGCCGCAAGCGCGACGCGGTGGAGGCCGAAAAGGCGCGGCTGAAGACCACCTGGCTGCATCCGGCGCGGCTGAGCGACGCCGCCGCGCTGCAAGCGCTGCTGGGCAAGGCGATAGAACGCGAATACAACTTGTATGATCTGCTGAAGCGGCCCAATGTCGCCTATGCCGACTTGATGGCGTTGCCGGAGGCCGGCGGCGCGGTGGCGGACGAGGCGGTTGCCGAGCAGGTGGAAATTCAGGTCAAATACCAAGGCTATATCAATCGCCAGAACGAAGAGCTGGCGCGCCGCGACAACCTGGAGGACGTGCGCCTGCCGGCCGATATCGATTATGGTCTGGTCAAGGGTCTGTCCAAGGAAGTGCAGCAAAAACTGAACCAGCAACGGCCGGAGACCTTGGGCCAGGCGTCACGCATCCAGGGCATTACCCCGGCGGCGATTGCTCTTTTGATGGTCCACCTGAAACGTGGCTTTGCCGACGCAACGAAAACCGCATGACACATAACGCAGAACTACAACAAGGCCTGTCGCAGCTGAAGCTGGAACTGAGCGACGCGCAAATCGATTTGCTGGACCGCTACCTGGCGCTGCTGGCCAAGTGGAACCAGACCTATAACCTGACCGCGGTGCGCGAGGAAAAGCGCATGGTCAGCTACCATCTGCTGGACAGCCTGAGCCTGGTGCCGCATCTGGACGGCGGCAGCCGTCTGCTGGACGTCGGCTCCGGCGGCGGCATGCCCGGCATCCCGGCGGCGATCGCCCGTCCGGATCTGCAAGTGGTGCTGTTGGATTCGAATCATAAGAAAACCACCTTCCTGCGTCAGGTGGTGGTGGAGCTGGGCTTGCCCAATGTGCAGGTGATGACCGAGCGGGTGGAGGCCTACCAGCCGGAGCAGAAGTTCGACCGCATCACCAGCCGGGCGTTTTCCGAGCTGGCCGAGTTCGTCAAGCTGACCCGCCACTTGCTGGCGGATCACGGTCAATATGTCGCAATGAAGGGTGTCTATCCTTACGAGGAAATCGCCTTGTTGCCGCAGGGTACGGTGGTTTCCGAAGTATTGCCGGTGACAGTGCCGGGCCTGGATGCCGAACGGCACCTGGTGAGAATGCGCCTGGAAGGGGTGGGTGCGCAATGAATTCAAGGGTGATCGCGGTCGCCAACCAGAAGGGCGGGGTCGGCAAGACCACGACTGTGGTGAATCTGGCGGCGGGCCTGGCTGAACTGGGCCGGCGCGTGCTGATTGTCGATCTCGACCCGCAGGGCAATGCCACCATGGGTAGCGGCATCGCCAAGCAATCCCTGAAACTGTCCGGCTACGACGTGCTGCTGGGCGAGGCCTCGATCGAAGAGGCGCGCCAGCCGGCGAAGGAGGGTGGTTATGACGTGCTGCCCGCCAATCGCGACCTGGGCGGCGCGGAGCTGGAACTGGTCAACGAGCTGGCGCGCGAGGCGCGGCTGAAGAACGCGCTGCAGGCGGTGGAAGAACAGTACGACTATGTGCTGATAGACTGCCCGCCGTCGCTGAACCTGCTGACCCTGAACGGGTTGGTGGCGGCGCACAGCGTGCTGATCCCGATGGTGTGCGAGTACTACGCGCTGGAAGGCTTGTCCGACCTGGTGGCGACCCTGCGCAAGGTGAGGGTGGCGGTGAATCCCAAGATCGAGATCATGGGCCTGCTGCGCACCATGTTCGATGCGCGCAACAATCTGTCGCAGCAGGTCTCGGAACAATTGGCGCGCCATTTCGGCGCCAAGGTGTTCGATACCGTGATTCCGCGCAATGTGCGGCTGGCGGAAGCGCCCAGCCACGGTTTGCCCGGCCTGGTCTACGATCGCGCCTCGCGCGGCGCTCAAGCCTATCTGACGCTGGCGCAAGAGCTGGCGGACCGGCTCGAGCCCGCAACCACAACCCCCTCCGTCTAAGCATTATGGCCAAATTAAAAGGATTGGGGCGCGGTCTGGACGCGCTCCTGTCCACTGCTGAAACAGTGGACGACAGACTCACTTCCCTCCCCATAGACAGCATCCGGCCCGGCAAATACCAGCCGCGCAGCTTCATGGACGAGGGCGCGCTGGAGGAGCTGGCCGCGTCCATCCGCTCCCAGGGCGTGATCCAGCCCTTGGTGGTGCGTGAAGTCGGTTTCGGCGATTACGAGCTGATCGCCGGCGAACGGCGCTGGCGCGCCTCGCGCAAGGCCGGCCTCGCCGAAGTGCCGGCGGTGATCAAGAGCGTGCCGGACGAAGCCGCGCTGGCGATGGCGCTGATCGAAAACATCCAGCGCCAGGAGTTGGACCCGATAGAAGAGGCCCAGGGCCTCAAGCGTCTGATCGACGAATTCGGCCTGACCCACGAGGCCGCGGCCGACGCGGTGGGCCGCTCGCGCAGCGCGGTCAGCAATTTATTGCGCCTGCTGGCCTTGCCGCAGCCGGTGCAAACCATGTTGCATCAGGGCCAGCTGGAAATGGGCCATGCGCGCGCCTTGCTGGCGCTGCCGGTGGTGGAGCAGCTGGGCCTGGCGCAGGAAGTGGGCGAGAAAGGCCTGTCCGTGCGCGAGGTGGAGCGCCGGGTGCAGCAGAAAGCTGTGGAAAAAACCACAGTCGCACCGCAGCAGAAACGTACAGATCCGGACGTGGACAGGTTGGCGGAACAGGTGTCGGAACGCATAGGCGCCCGCGTCAGCATCCGTCATGCAAATCGTGGCAATGGCAGGCTGGTCATAGAATACGCGACGCTGGACGAGCTGGAAGGCTTGCTGGAAAAGTTGCAGAAAAGCTCAGGAAAATGAGCGTGTTGCACTGCAGCATCCCAATGACACGCAAGTTGACGCAAATCAAGCGTGAAGCCTATAATTCGGCGGTTTTTTTGCTGGGTCAGCATGGTTAATCCGGAAGTTAAGCGTATACTGCGCCTGCAGTGCACCCTGGTGGGGGTGGCGCTGTTGATTGGAGTGGTTGCAGGGGGAGGAAACCTGGCCATTCCGGTTTCTGTCTTGCTTGGCGGATTGTCGGCCGTGGTGCCGGCGCTGGTGTACGCCAGAATCGCCTACGCCAAGCGCCATGTCTCCCCTGCGGAACTGATGAAGGCGCATTTCAGGGCCGAGGCGGTCAAGTACGTCCTCACCATCCTGTTATTTGGTGCGACTTTGGTGTTTTTCAAGGATTTATCGATAGTCGGGCTGTTTGGGGGCTTTTTTGCCGCCGTGTCCGGCTACTGGTTCGGGCTTTTAATCAAAAATTGAGAAAATGAGCGATGGCAAGCAACGCAACTGACTATATCAAGCACCACCTCACCTTCTGGAATTCGGATCCTTCCGCCGGCTTCTGGAGCCTGCACCTTGATACCTTCTCCATTTCTCTGGTTCTCGCCTTCATTTTCGCCGGCGTGTTCGCCGTCGTGGCGCGCAAGGCCAAGCTGGAGAATCCGGGCCGGCTGCAGCTGTTCGTGGAAAGCATCGTGGAAATGGTGGACAAGCAGGTGCGCGATGTATTCCACGGCAAGAGCAAGGTCATCGCCCCGCTGGCGCTGACCATCTTCTGCTGGATCTTCCTGATGAACTTCATGGACTTGCTGCCGGTGGACCTGCTGCCGTCGCTGGCCCAGTGGGTTGGCTATACCTTCTTCGGCGCCGAGCCGCACCATGTTTACTTCCGCGTCGTGCCGTCCGCCGACGTGAACGCCACCTTCGCGATGTCCTTGTCCGTGATGTTCTGCATCATCGGCTTCTCCATCAGCGCCAAGGGTGTGGGCGGCTACACCAAGGAATTGTTCACCGCGCCCTTCCATGCTGAAGGTACCGTGGGCAAGATCCTGCTGGCCCCGGCCAACTTCCTGCTGCAGATGGTGGAACTGCTGGCCAAGCCGATTTCGCTGTCCCTGCGTTTGTTCGGCAATATGTACGCCGGCGAAATGATCTTCATCCTGATCGCGCTGCTGCCGTGGGGCCTGCAATGGCTGCTGGGCGCGCCGTGGGCGATCTTCCACATCCTGATCATCACCCTGCAGGCCTTCGTGTTCATGATGCTGACCATCGTGTACCTGAGCCTGGCGGTGGAAGCGCACTAATACCGGTTTCTTTGTTTTACCTTTGTTTCTTTAGCTTTTTTACCAACCATCCTTGATTAAGTCTTAGGAGATACACAATGGAAGCACTCGTTTCTCAGATCCAGTCCATGACCGTACTGGCCGCTGCCCTGATCATTGGCCTGGGCGCCATCGGTACTGCTCTGGGTTTCGCCATCCTGGGTGGCAAATTCCTCGAGTCCTCCGCCCGTCAACCGGAAATGATCCCGGTTCTGCAAACCAAACTGTTCATTCTGGCCGGTCTGCTGGACGCCATCTCCATGATCGGTGTTGGTATCGCCATGCTGTACACCTTCAATAACCCGTTCCTGTCCGCCGCCCTGGCCGCTCTGAAAGCCGGCGCTTAATTTTTAAGCGGAATTGGTTGTTGCAGTAATACTACTGGAGGAAAACAAGCGTGGAATTCAACGTAACACTACTGGGCCAGGCGATCACGTTCGCCATCCTGGTATGGTTCACCATGAAGTTTGTTTGGCCTCCGCTTACCAACATGATGGATGAGCGCGCCAAGCGCATCGCAGACGGCCTGGCCGCCGGCGAGCGTGGCAAGCAAGATCTGGAAGCCGCTGAAAAGCGCGTTGCGGATGAACTCCGCAAGGCCAAACAGCAAGCGACCGAAATCGTGATGGCCGCTGAAAAGCGCGCCAGCCAGATCGTGGACGAAGCCAAGGATGCCGCACGCGTTGAAGGCGCGCGCATTGTGGCCGACGCCAAGTCTGAGATCGATCAGGAAGTCCTGCGCGCCAAGGAAACCCTGCGCGCGCAAGTGGCCGACCTGGCGGTTGCGGGCGCGGAGAAGATCCTGCGCAAAGAGATCGACTCGGCCAAGCACGCTGATCTGCTTGCCTCCATCAAAGCGGAGTTTTAATTAACTCATGGCAGAACTCATTACCGTAGCTAGGCCCTATGCCGAAGCGGTATACAGCCTCGCCACCGAGCAGCACGCCACCCAGCAATGGTCGGAATCGCTGTCGTGGCTGGCTGCCATGGTGAAGAACCCGGATCTGGAAGCCGTCATCACCAATCCGAAACATACCGCACAAGAGCTTGAGGCGCTGATGCTGGATGTTCTGGGCGCGCGCGGCAACGAAGACGTAAAACGTTTTCTGGCCGCGCTGATCGAGAACAGCCGTTTGACGCTGCTGCCGCAAATCGCCGAACAGTTTGAAGTGTTCAAGGCGCAAGCGGAAGGCGTTGTGGATGCCGTGGTGGAAACGGCGTTTGCAATGAACGATGCGCAGAAGGCCGAACTGACCGACACGCTTTCCAAGAAGTACGGCAAATCCGTACGGATTGATGTGCGTGACAACCCTGACCTGATCGGCGGGGTTCGTGTGTTGGTGGGCGATGATGTCATCGACGCTTCCGTGCGCGGCAAACTGCAAGCCATGGCAGTAAGCCTCAAGAATTAGGAGAGATCATGCAGTTGAACCCCTCTGAAATCAGCGATCTGATCAAGGCGAAGATTCAGAACCTGGCCGAAGGCGCAGAAACCCGTACCAAAGGTACCGTGATTTCCGTGACCGACGGCATCGTTCGTATCCATGGCCTGGCAGACGTGATGCAGGGTGAAATGCTCGAATTCCCGGGCAACACCTTCGGCCTCGCGATGAACCTGGAGCGCGACTCTGTCGGCGCCGTGGTTCTGGGCGAGTACGAGCACATCTCGGAAGGCGACGAAGTCACTTGTACCGGTCGCATTCTGGAAGTTCCGGTTGGTCCGGAACTGATTGGCCGCGTGGTCAACGCCCTGGGTCAGCCGATCGACGGCAAGGGCCCGGTTAACGCCAAGCTGTCCAGCCCGATCGAAAAGATCGCGCCGGGCGTGATTGCGCGTCAATCGGTATCCCAGCCGATGCAGACCGGCCTGAAGGCCATCGACTCGATGGTTCCGGTTGGCCGCGGTCAGCGCGAGCTGATCATCGGCGACCGCCAGACCGGCAAGACCGCGGTGGCGCTGGATGCGATCATCAACCAAAAAGGCACCGGCGTAGTATGCATCTACGTGGCGATTGGCCAAAAGGCCTCCTCCATCGCCAACGTGGTGCGCAAGCTGGAAGAACACGGCGCGCTGGGCCACACCATCGTGGTGGCCGCGACCGCTTCCGAAGCCGCCGCGCTGCAGTTCATCGCCCCGTACTCCGGCTGCGCGATGGGCGAATACTTCCGCGACATCGGCGAAGACGCGCTGATCGTGTACGACGACCTGTCCAAGCAAGCCGTCGCCTACCGTCAGATTTCGCTGCTGCTGCGCCGTCCGCCGGGCCGCGAAGCCTACCCTGGCGACGTGTTCTATCTGCACTCCCGTCTGCTGGAACGCGCTTCCCGCATCAATGAAGACGAAGTGGCCAAGCTGACCAACGGCGAAGTGAAAGGCAAGACCGGTTCCCTGACCGCGCTGCCCATCATCGAAACCCAGGCCGGCGACGTTTCCGCCTTCGTGCCGACCAACGTGATCTCGATCACCGACGGTCAGATCTTCCTGGAAACCGACCTCTTCAACGCAGGCATCCGTCCGGCCATCAACGCCGGTATCTCGGTATCCCGCGTTGGCGGCGCCGCGCAGACCAAGGTGATCAAGAAGCTGGGCGGCGGTATCCGTCTGGCCCTGGCCCAGTACCGTGAACTGGCTGCGTTCTCGCAGTTCGCTTCCGATCTGGACGAGGCTACCCGCAAGCAACTGCAACACGGCGAAGTGGTTACCGAGCTGATGAAGCAGAAGCAGTTCCTGCCGCTGGCCACCGCCGAAATGGCGCTGACCCTGTGGGCTGTGAACAAGGGCAGCTACGAAGACGTTCCGGTGAAGAAGGCCCTGGCTTTCGAAGCGGCGTTCCTCGCCTATGTGCGCGCGAACCACCACGACGTGTTGGCCGCGGTGAACGCTTCCGGCGATCTGTCCGGCGACAACGAGAAAATCCTGGCCAAGGCGATGGAATCGTTCAAGGCTGGCTTCAGCTACAACTGAGTCTTTTCGGTTAACGCAAACAGTTACTAGGAAAGGTTCAGGAATGGCAGTCGGCAAAGAGATTCTCACCAAGATCCGAAGCGTGCAAAACACGCAGAAGATCACTCGCGCAATGCAAATGGTGGCGACCTCCAAGATGCGCAAAACGCAAGAGCGTATGCGCGCTGCCCGTCCTTACGCCGAGAAGGTGCGCACAGTCATGGCGCACCTTGCTCAGGCGAACACGGATCTTGAGCACCCGCTGTTGCAAAGCCGCGACGTAGTCAAACGCGCCGGCATCATCCTGATGACCTCCGACAAGGGCCTGTGCGGCGGCTTGAACGTGAATACGCTCAAGCGCTTCTTCGCCCAAGTCAAGGATCTGCAGGACCAGGGCATCGAAGTGGATGTCTGCTGCCTGGGCCAAAAAGGCCTGGCCGCATGCCAGCGCGCGCGCCTCAACGTTGTGGCCAGCGCAACCCAGCTCGGCGATGTGCCGAAGATGGAAAAACTGATTGGCCCGCTTACGGTGCTGTTCAAGCAGTACGCCGAAGGCGAACTGGACGCGCTCTACATCGTTTACTCCCGTTTCATCAACACGATGAAGCAGGAGCCGGCGACTGAACAGCTGCTGCCGCTGACCTCGGAACACATGGTGGTGGAGCACTCGCACTCGTGGGATTACCTGTACGAGCCGAGCGCGCTTGCCGTGATGGAGTTCCTGGTCAAACGCTATATCGAGTCGGTAGTGTTCGAGGCGATGGCCGAGAACATGGCCTCCGAGCAAGCTGCCCGCATGGTGGCGATGAAATCCGCCACGGACAACGCCGGTAACACGATCAAGCAACTGCGACTTGTGTACAACAAGGCGCGTCAGGCGGCGATCACTACCGAATTGTCTGAAATCGTGGCAGGCGCCGCAGCGGTGTAAGCCGTCGCAGACTGAAAAAGTTTAATGTTTAGGAACCGATAATGAGCCAAGGTAAAATCGTACAAATCATTGGCGCGGTGATCGACGTGGAGTTTCCGCGCGACGCCATGCCAAAGGTTTATGATGCCCTGAAGCTGGTTGATGCCGACCTGACGCTCGAAGTCCAGCAGCAGCTGGGCGACGGCGTAGCGCGCACCATCGCCATGGGCAGCTCTGACGGCCTGAAGCGTGGCATGAGCGTAATCAACACCGGCGCACCGATCTCGGTGCCGGTGGGCAGCGCCACCCTGGGCCGCATCATGGATGTCTTGGGCAACCCGGTGGACGAAGCCGGCGCGGTAGCGACCGATGTTCGCCGCGCCATCCATCAGCCCGCTCCGAAGTTCGACGAACTGTCCCCCGCCACCGACCTGCTGGAAACCGGCATCAAGGTGATCGACCTGCTGTGCCCGTTCGCCAAAGGCGGCAAAGTGGGCCTGTTCGGCGGCGCCGGCGTGGGCAAGACCGTGAACATGATGGAACTGATCAACAACATCGCCAAGGCACACTCCGGTTTGTCCGTGTTTGCCGGCGTTGGTGAGCGCACTCGTGAAGGCAACGACTTCTATCACGAGATGAAGGACTCCAACGTACTGGACAAAGTGGCGATGGTGTACGGCCAGATGAACGAGCCGCCGGGCAACCGTCTGCGCGTGGCGCTGACCGGTCTGACCATGGCCGAGCACTTCCGCGACGAGAAGGACGAAAGCGGCAAGGGCCGCGACGTGCTGTTCTTCGTGGACAACATCTACCGCTACACTCTGGCCGGTACCGAAGTGTCCGCTCTGCTGGGCCGTATGCCGTCCGCCGTGGGCTATCAGCCGACGCTGGCGGAAGAAATGGGCCGTCTGCAAGAGCGCATTACCTCGACCCGCGATGGCTCGATCACCTCCATCCAGGCCGTATACGTGCCTGCGGATGACTTGACCGACCCGTCCCCGGCGACCACCTTCGCCCACTTGGACGCCACCGTGGTTCTGTCGCGCGACATCGCTTCGCTGGGTATCTACCCGGCGGTGGATCCGCTTGACTCCACCTCGCGTCAGCTGGATCCGCTGGTGGTAGGCGACGAGCACTACACGGTAGCCCGTGGCGTGCAGTCCACGCTGCAGCGTTACAAGGAACTGCGCGACATCATCGCGATTCTGGGTATGGACGAACTGTCCGAGGAAGATAAACTGGTCGTGGCTCGCGCCCGTAAGATCCAGCGCTTCCTGTCCCAGCCGTTCCACGTGGCTGAAGTATTTACCGGCTCGCCGGGCAAATACGTGCCGCTGCGCGAAACCATCAAGGGTTTCAAGGCCATTCTCGCTGGCGAGTACGACCATCTGCCGGAACAAGCGTTCTACATGGTGGGTTCGATCGAAGAAGCTGCCGAGAAAGCCAAGACCCTTAACTAAGGAGAGGGCTGATGTCCAAGATGCGTGTGGAAGTGGTCAGCACCGAGCAAATGATCTTCTCCGGCGAAGCTGAGTTCGTGGTTGCGCCGGCTACCGAAGGCGAGATCGGTGTGTATCCCCAACACGTGCCGCTCCTGACCCGTATCAAGCCCGGCGTGCTGCGTCTGAAAGTGCCGGGCAGCAGCGAAGAAGTTCTGGTGGCAGTGTCTGGCGGCATGATGGAAGTGCAGCCCAGCCTGATCACCGTGCTGGCCGATACGGCGATTCGCGGCGAGGATCTCGACGAGGCCCGCGCCAATGAGGCAAAACGCGCTGCGGAGGATTCCCTCAAGCGCGCCACCGACGACCTCTCCACCGCGAAGGCGCACGCTGCTCTGGCAGTGGCCATCGCGGAGTTGAAGGCGCTGGATTTCCTCAAGAAGCGCGCCCACTGATAAGAGATGTAATCGTGTATAGTAGGCTGCCACGCAAGTGGCAGCCTTTTTCCGTTTTTCGAGTCGTGAAAAAACCATGGATAGTCTCAGCATCGTCATTCTCGCTGCCGGCAAGGGCAAGCGCATGTACTCCTCCAAACCCAAGGTATTGCACCCCATAGGCGGCGAGCCGATGCTGGCGCGGGTGATCCGCACCGCGCGCGCGCTGAAGCCGGCGCGGCTGATCGTGGTGTACGGCCACGGCGGCGAGCAAGTGCGGGCCGCTATCCCGGACGCGGACCTGATCTGGGCGGAACAGGCCGAGCAACTGGGCACCGGCCACGCGCTGAAGATGGCCTTGCCGCACCTGCCGCGGGACGGCAAGACCATGGTGCTGTACGGCGATGTGCCGCTGACCAAGGCGGACACGCTGCATCGCTTGTCCGACGCCGCCGGCGCGGGCATGGCGGTGCTGACCGACGTGCTGGATGACGCCAGCGGTTACGGCCGCATGGTGCGCGGCGCGGACGGCAAGCTCCAGGCCATCGTCGAGCACAAGGACTGCACGCCGGAGCAACTGGCGATCCGTGAAATCAACACCGGCATGATGGCCTTGCCCAATGCGCGGCTGTCCGGCTGGCTCGCCGCGCTCAATAACGGCAACGCCCAGGGCGAATACTATCTGACCGATGTGCTGGCCCTGGCGGTGGCGGACGGCGTGAGCGTGGACAGCGCCAGCGTGGACGCCAGCTGGGAAGCGGCCGGCGTCAACAACAAGGTGCAGCTGGCCGAACTGGAGCGCATCTTGCAGCGCAACCAGGCGCAAGCCTTGCTGGAGGCCGGCGTCACGCTGGCGGACCCGGCGCGCATCGATATCCGCGGCGAACTCAGCCACGGCATGGACGTGAGCATAGACGTGGGCTGCGTGTTCGAAGGCGCGGTGGAACTGGGCGGTCAGGTGGAAATCGGCGCGCATTGCGTGTTGAAGAACGTCAAAGTGGCCGCCGGCACCAAGATCGCGCCGTTCTCGCATCTGGAAGACGCGGTGGTGGGCGAGGCGTGCCGGATTGGGCCTTACGCGCGGCTGCGTCCCGGCGCGCAACTGGCCGGCCATGTGCATATCGGCAACTTCGTCGAAGTGAAGAAGAGCACGATAGGCGAGGGCTCCAAGGTCAACCACCTGAGCTATATCGGCGACGCCGAGATCGGTGGCAAGGTGAATGTGGGCGCCGGCTCGGTGACTTGCAACTACGATGGCGTCAACAAATTCAAGACCGTGATCGGCGACCATGTCTTCGTTGGCTCCGGCACCCTGATGGTGGCGCCGGTGACGCTGGAATCCTACAGCACCATAGGCGCCGGCTCGGTGATCAGCCGGACCGCGCCGGCCGGCGAACTGACGGTGGCGCGCGCGCGCCAGGTCACGGTGCCGGGCTGGAAGCGGCCGCAGAAAAAGAGCTGAGCCGCGCGGCTCAGTCCGCGCCGCCGGCACGCCGCAGCAGGGTGGCGGACGGCCTTTCTCCAAATAAGCGCTTGTAGTCGGTGGCGAACTGGCTCATATGCCAGAAACCCCAGGCCGCTGCGATGTCTTGCACGGTGTGATAGCGGGAGTCCGGGCAGAGCAGTTCGCGCTGCACCGCGTTCAGGCGCATGCTTTTGAGGTAGGCCAACGGACACAGTCCCAGCGTGTTTTGAAAGATATTCTGCAAGGTACGCCGGCTGAGGTTGAGGTGCCGGCATAGGTCGGCCACCACCAGCGCTTCGTCCGGCTGGCTCATCACAAAATCGCGCGCCTTGCGCACCAGGCGCCAGTGGCTGCGCAGGCTGCGTTGCTGCGCGGGCACCGGCAAGGCGCTGGCCAGCAACTCGGTCAGGCCGTCCAGCAATTCGTGGCGCATGAAGCGGTAGGCGGTGATGTCGGCCGGCCCGAGCCGGCTGCGTTCTGCCTCGATCAACAGCTGGTGCTGGCGCAGGATGAAGTCGCGCTTACGCTCCGGGTCCAGCTGCAGCAGCGGCCGGTCTTGCAGCGATAAAGGCAGCCCGCCGTCCAGGGTCAGCCTGGCGTATTCATCCAGTTCCGCTTGCGGCACCACCAGTCCCATGATGCGGAAATTGTCCGGCGTCGTCAGTTCGAAGTCCTCGCCGCCAGTGCTGATGGCGATGGCGCCATTGCCCATCTGCCCGCCGTCGCGGGCCGCGCCGGGCTGGTCGGGGCAGGGCAGTCCGAACCAGTAGGCGTTCGGCCAGACCACGCAGGACTGGCGCAGCGCACGGCTGGTGAACTCCTCGAAGCATTGCAGCTGATCCAGCCACAACTCCTTCACATGGCCGAAAAAAAGGCCTGGCAACAACTGATCGTAGAGTTGTTGCCAGGCCGTGATCGCGCATGCTTGTTCAAAGCTATTGCTGGTTTCGCGGTGCTTGACGCCGACCTCGGCGCCCAGCGGCGCCAGTGGCTCCCGGGGCGGAGGGCTGGCCGTGCGCAACTGGTGCAAGGGGCCGGATCCTGGAGTGGGGCCTGACATGGTGTTTCCCTTTCGTATGCGGGCGATGCCGCTTACAGCAAGCTGGCCAATAGCGCCGGAGCGGGGCGGGGGATGACGGTTTGCTGCACCAGCAATCCTTTCTCGCCGGCGCTGTGCGCGGCGACCTCGATGGCGCTGGCCACGGCGGCCACATCGCCGCTGAGGACGAAATAACATTTGCCGCCGATGCCGAAGGCCAGATGAATGCGGATCAACGTCACCTCCGCCGCCTTGGCGGCCAGGTCCGCCGCCTCGATGCAGGCGGCGACGCTATAGCTTTCCACCACCCCCACCGCCGCGGCTTGCTCCAGTCGGGTCACGCCGCTGATGGCGGGCAGCACGTCCGGGTGCAGTCTGGCGATGGCGACATGGTCGACCAGCAGGTGACCGGCGGCTTGTCGGCCCTGCGCCGCGGCCTGCTCGACCGAGGCGGCGTCGCCGCCCACCAGCACGATGAATTTGCCGGGGCAGATGCTCTTGGCCGTCAGCAGCTCCACATTGGCGGATTTGAGCATCGCATCGGCGGTTTCGATGCCCTTGGCGATGCTGCTCAGTTCTATCAGGGCGATGGCGTGATGCATGTGGGCTCCGAGCTTTGAATGACGATGGTTTCAGCGTCCAGCGCGACGACGACGCCGTCCACGCTGGCATGCAGGGCCGCGCCCAGCGCGCCCCGGGGCATGGAGGCGATCAACTGGCCTTCGCGTACCCGCTCTCCGGCCACGACACAGGGCTGCGCGGCCGCGCCGATGTGCTGGCGCAGCGGCAGCACCACCTTCTCGGGACGGTACGCCAGGGCCTGGAACGGCGCTTTGTGGTTGAGCAAGTCAAGGTCGAGGCGGGTGATCAGGCGGGATACCGGCACCAGACGATGGCGAGCCATCGGATCGGCAGCCCTCAGTGCGCCCTGGTAGCGCAGTCCCTGGGCGCGCAACTCGGCCTTGAGCAGGAGGTTGACGCGCAGCGGCGAGATATCCACCGGACAGGCGTAGGCTTCGCAGACACCGCATTCCGAGCAGGTCAGCGCCGCCAGCACGGTGTCCGGGCTGGGGCCGGCGTGGCGGTAGTTGACCGCGCGCACGATCAGATGCGGTGGCAATTCATGGCCGATCAGATGGCGCGGGCACAGCTCGGTGCACAGGCAGCACTGCTCGCACACCGTGCGCGCCATCGCCAGTTGCGCCGCGTCGCCGCGCTGGCGGCGGCGGATCAGCAGATGGTCGCGCGGCAGCGCCAGCAGGCCACCGGTAGTCTTGGTCACCGGTGAATCCAGCGAGGGCAGCAGCCTGCCCATCATCGGGCCGCCGTCGATGTAGGCGACATCTTCGCGGCTGGGGCCGCCGGCCAGCGCCAGCGCCTCGCGCAAGGGCGTGCCCAGCGGCAGGGTCAGCGTCAGCGGTTGCTTAACCAGGCCGTTGACGGTCAGGGTGCGGCGTGTGACCGGCCGTTCCTGATCCACCGCCGCCGCCACATTGAGCAGGGTCTGCACATTGCTGACCACCACGCCCACGTCCAGCGGCAAGCCGGCCGGTGGCACGCGTCGTCCAGTGGCGAGCCAGATGGTGATCACTTCGTCGCCCGCCGGGTAGATATCCTCCAGAATGTGCAGGCGCACGTCGGCGGGCAGCAGCGGCGTCAGCGCGGCGATGGCCTCGCGGTACTTGGCCTTGAGAGCGATCACGCCCTGGGTCGCGCCGGTGGCCTTCATGCCGTGGCGCAGGCCGCGCAGCAGCGCCGCCGCCTCGCGCGCCGCCAGTTGCTGGTCCACCTTGAGCAGAGGCTCGCATTCGGCGCCGTTGACGAGATAAGTGTCGGCACGGGCCGCCAATTTGACCGCGACGGGAAACCCCGCGCCGCCGGCGCCGACGACGCCGGCGGCGGCCACCCGCTGGCGGATCTGATCGGCGCTGATCATGGCTTGCCTCCGGCGCGGAAATAGCGGCCGCGACGGCGCAGTAGCGTGCCGGCGCGGCATTGCGCCTGCAGCCAGCCGCGATTCAGGCCGACGAAGGGGAAGGCGGTTTGCAGGTCGACCAGGCTCATGCCGCCAGGCTCCGCGGCGATGCGGGCCAGCACCGCCGCCTCGTCCAGGGCGGCGGCCGGCGCGGCCACGGAGTCCGGCGGCCGCAGCATCGCGTCCACCAGTATTTCGGTGTCCGGATCGGGCCGGCCTATCTCGCAGCGGCTAACCACTTCGCCCAAGCGCCGCGCCGCGGCGACGCCGGCGTCCAGCGCCGCGCGGCAGGCGGCGAGGTCGCCCTCCACCACCAGCGAGATCATGCCGGGATCGGTGCGCCACTGCCGCAACAGGCGCACGTTCGCGGACTTGAGCATGGCATCCGCCGCCTCGATGGCGGTGGCCAGCCCTCTGACTTCCAGCAAGCCCAAGGCATTGATCATCTGCGGCCTCCGCTTACATCAGGGTGATAGGCTGGCGGCCCACGTCCAGCACCGCCTGGGTGAAGGCCTGGCAGGCGGCGCTGCAGGCGGCCTGGCTGCCGGTGAGGAAGGCGCCGGAGTAGTTGGTTTCCGACGGCGGCGGCACATAGCTGGCCAATTGCACGTCGGCGGCCTTGAGCGCGGCGTCGATGCCGAAGGTGGCTTCCAGCGGCGGCGCGATCAGATAGGCCAGCGGCTCGCCCAGCCGCACGCCGGTTTGCGCGGACAGATAGGAGCCGCTGCGCGAGACCACGTGAGCGAGAAAGGCGCAGTCCTCTGCCTCGTTGGCCCAGCGGAAGGCGGGGCCGTCCGCGATGGTGGCCATCATCGAATCCAGTCCGGCGCGCACCTCGGCCGGCGAGCCGCCGCCGAGGATGATCAGCACTTCGCCGGCGGTGGGCGAGGAGCTGTGCGCCGCGCCGGCGTACAGCGAGCGGCCGAACACCACTTCCACCTGTGCCTGCTTGGTGGCCTCGTCGGCGGCAATGTAGGCGACATCGTCCGAATCGGCGGTGAGCAGGCCCAGGCTGTTGATGTGGGCGGGCAGCTTGAGCGCGGCCTTGAGGTCGGCTTGGGCCGAGGCGATCAGGCGCACTGCCTTCACGCTGGGTTTGATCAGGTCCAGAACTGCCATGACGGTCTCCTTTAACGGTTCAACGCCATGCCGGAAGCCTTCTTCTCCAGCATGCGTTTGGCGAGGTCCACGATGACGGCGGCGGCTTCCACCGGCGGCGTGCCGCCGCGGTGGATGTTGGAGAGGCAGGTGCGGTCCGCCTCCACCGTGGCGGCGTTGGGGGCGTACACCATGTAGCAGGACAGGCTTTCCGATTGGCCGAGGCCAGGGCGTTCTCCCACCAGCAGGATCACCACCTGCGCGCCCAGCGTTTCGCCCACCTGGTCTTCCACCTTGACCCGGCCGTAGCGGACAAAGAAGGGCGTGCCGACGTCGAGGCCGGCGCTTTCCAGCCCCTTGAGCAGCGGGGGCAGGATTTCGTCGAAGTTGGCGGTGACGGCGTCGGTGGACAGGCCGTCGGACACCACTACCTGCACCTGCGGCCGTTGCTTGCAGCGAGTTTTCAACAGCTGCAGCGAGGCTTGGTTCAGGCGGCGGCCCATGTCGGGGCGGGTCAGATACTGGTCTTTGTTGTCGATCTCGCTTTGCAACTCCAGCAGGCCTTTTTCCTCCACCCATTGCTGCGGCACCTCCTTGAGCACGGTGTCCTTGGAGCGCGAGTGGTCGGCCAGGAAGCGCAGCAGCGCGGTGGTGCGCGGACGCGGGCCGGCGCGGCCGGTGCAGACACGGGCGGCGGTGTTGGCGCGGAATTCGGCCAGCACTTCGGCGCGCTGGGGCGCGGCCACGCCCATCCATAGCCGAAAGTCCTCGCCGCCCAGGTCGGGCAGGGCTTCCTCGGCGCTGACCGGGGTCGCTTTGGCGGCGTCGGGGGCGGCGGCCGGCGCGGGCTGCGCCAGTTGGGTCATCACCGCGCGTACGATTTCGTCGATTTGCTGCTTGTCCATGGTTATGGGCTCCAAGTCAGAAGAAGAAGGAGGCATCGCCAGCGCGGCGCGTCAGCCGGCCGTTTTCCATCAGCCCCATGGTCTCCAGCCAGGCTTCGAATTCCGGCGCCGGGCGCAGGCCCAGCAACTGGCGGATGGTGGCGGTGTCGTGGAAGGCCGTGGTTTGGTAATTCAGCATGATGTCGTCGCCCAGCGGCATGGCGATGATGAAGTTGCAGCCCGCCGTGGCCAGCAGGATGGCCAGGTTCTCGTTGGAGTTCTGGTTGGCGTCGGCATGGTTGGTGTAGCAGCAGTCGCAGCCCATCGAGATGCCGGAGAGCTTGCCCATGAAGTGGTCTTCCAGGCCGGCGCGGATGATCTGGCGGTCGTTGTACAGATATTCCGGGCCGATGAAGCCGACCACGGTATTGACGATGAAGGGGTCGTAGTGGCGGGCCAGGCCATAGTTGCGCGCCTCCATCGTCACCTGGTCCGCGCCGTTGTGGGCGCCGGCGGACAGCGCCGAGCCCTGGCCGGTTTCAAAGTACAGATAATTGTCGCCGGCGATGCGGTTGTGCTGGCGGCCCACCTCGCGTGCCTCGTCCAGCAGCTCCAGCGTCACGCCGAATTCCTTCAACCCTTTCTCGCTGCCGCAAATGCTCTGGAAGATAAGCCCGCCGGGTGCGCCCTGGCGGATGGCCTCGATCTGGGTGGACATGTGCGCCAGCACACAGCCCTGGGTGGGGATCCGGTATTTGTCGATGGCGTCGTAGATGGTGTCCAGGATGCGGCGCACGTTTTCCACGTTGTCGGTCACCGGGTTGACGCCTATCACCGCGTCGCCCATGCCGAAGGACAGCCCTTCGAACATCTGGGCGGCGATGCTTTTCACGTCGTCGCGGGTATCGTTGGGCTGCAGGCGCGCGCTGAAGCGGCCGGGCAGGCCTATGGTGGTGTTGGCGCGCTTGATCACCGGCATTTTCTTGGCGCCGTAGATCAGGTCGGCGTTGGAGCAGAGCTTGGCCACCGCCGCCACCATTTCCGAGGTCAGTCCCTTGCGCAGGAAGTCCAGCGCCTCGGCGTCGTCGCCCAGCACCGCCTCGCGCAGCTCGCCCACGCTCCAGTTGCGGATGCGGGCGTAGGCGGCCTCGTTGAGGTCGTCCTGGATCACCCGGGTGACGCAGTCCTCCTCGTAGGGAATGACCGGGTTTTCGCGCAGGTCGGCCAGGGTCAGCTCGGACAGGACCTGCTTGGCGGCCACGCGTTCCTGCGCGCTTTGCGCGGCCACGCCGGCCAGCATGTCGCCGGAGCGCGGCTCGTTGGCCTTGGCCAACACCTCCTTGACGTCGCGGAACTGATAGGTCTTGCCGAATAAATGCGTCTTCAGTTTCATGATCAAACCTCTTTGGATGTTGGAAAGGCCAGCGATTTGACGGTGACGGGCACGATGTCGCCGCCGAACAGCGGCGCGCCGATGTCGATGTAGTCGCCGGCGCGGGTGGCCACTTCGTCGATGACCGCCAGCTCGCGGCCGGCCAGCGCCGGTTGCAGCAGCATGCCCAGCGCCTTGCCCAGATCGCTGCGGGACAAGGCCAGCAAGGGGCGTTGTTGCGGAAAACGGCGGGAGAATTCGGCCAGCTCGCCGGCGCAGGCGTCTATCGCCCGGTAGGCGATGGGCAGGTCGGCCGGCAGCGCCAGCGCGTAGAGGTCTTGCGCCGGGTTCAGGTCCAGCCGCCGCACCGCCCGCTCCAGGCTGTCCGTCAGGGCGCCGGGGCTGAAGTCGGCCCAATTGAGATCGGGATGGGCCACCGGGATATTGCGCAGCGGCAGGCTCAGGCCGCGTAGCCAGATGGTGCTGCCGGACAGCGACAGCGTGTACGCGCCGGCGCCTATCACCGTGGCGCGCACGGTTTGCGCGGCGGCGCGCAGCGGCTGGGCGCCAAGGCCGGGATGGGCGGCGATGGCGCGCGCCAGCAGAGGGCCGATGTCGCCGAAGGCGTAGGGCTTGGTCGGCGGGTGGCGGTAGCACTCGCCGACGCCGCCGGACAGCAGCACCGCGTCGAACGGGCGGCCGGCCTGCAGCGCGTCGGTCATCAATAATTGGCGCGCCAGCGCCGAAGGCCGGCCCAGCAGCACCTCCCACAGCAGCTCGGCCATGCGCTCGGCCACGCGCGCGTGCTCGGCCGGGCCCAGCGCGGCGGCGTTGAAGCCGGCGCCGAACAGCTCGGCGCAGATGGCGCGGGCCGGAGCGTGCAGGCGGCGGGTGGCGCCGTCGGCGTCGGCCTCCAGCAGGCGGCCGCCCACGTTCAGGCAGGCGCTGTCCAGCAAGCGGCCGGCTTCGAATACCGCGTAGTTGGCGGTGCCGCCGCCGATGTCGATATTGGCGACACGGCTGGTTTCGCGTTCGGACAGCTCGGCCGCGCCCGAGCCGTAGCCGGCGATGGCCGACTCCAGATGCGGGCCGGCGCTGGCCACCACGAAGTCGCCCAGGGTTTCGGACAGGCGCAGCACCGTGTCGCGGGCGTTGCGCGCCTTGGAGGTTTCTCCAGTGATGATGATGGCCCCGGATTCCACCTCGCCGGGAGCGAGGCCGGCGGCTTGGTATTGCGCGCGGATGAAGGCCATCAGTTCGTCCTCGCGCACGCGGCCGTCCTCATCCAGCGGCGTGAAGGCCACCGGGCTCTGGTAGACGATGTCGCGGCGCGAGAATTCGTAGCGCGGCACTTGCGATACCCCGGCGCGGTTGACCAGCTCCAGCAGCGAGAAGATCACCTGAGTGGTGGTGGTGCCGATGTCGATGCCCACGCTGTGTATCTGGCGGCGGTTCATCGCGGGCCTCAGCCTTGCTGCGCCGACAGCGCGGCGCGGAGGCGGTCGTCGGCCGGCTTGGGTGCCAGCCTCATCGCCAGCAGCACCGCGCTGAAGCCGCCCACCAGCTTGCCGACTATCATCGGGAAAATCATGCTGGAGACATTGGCGGCGGTGAAGCCGAGATGGTCGCCGAAGGTGAAGGCGGCGGACACGGCGAAGGCCACGTTGATCACCTTGCCGCGATCATCCATCTTGCTCATCAGGCCGAACATTGGGATGGAGTTGGCCAGCGTGGCCACCATGCCGGCGGCGGCGCTGTTGTTCATGCCCAGCAGTCCGCCCACCTTCATCAGCGGCCGTTCAAACCAGCGCGTCAGCATGAACACCATCGGATAGGCGCCCAGCAGCACGCAGGCGATGAAGCCTATCACCTCGATGGCGCGCATCGTCGCGCCCGGCGCATCGCCCTTGACCATGAAGATGGGGTCCATGCCCGGCACCAGGCTGAGACCCAGCGTGGCTTGCAGCACCGCCAGCGCCAGGCCGGCGGTGATCAGCACCACCAAGCATTTGGCGAAGATCTGGAAGCCGGAAATCATTTTCTCCGGGCACAGCTTGAGGCCGATGGCCAGCAGCACCGCCACGGCGATCACCGGAATCATATTGATCAGAATCATGCTCAGGCTGAAGTCCACCGGCTGGCCGTCCACGGTGACGCCGCTGACCATGGCCACCGCGCCGCCGGCGATGCAGCCCAGCGGGATGGTGACCATGCCGGCCATCACCCCCAGCGCCAGGAAACGGCGGTCTTCCTTGGCGATGATGCCCAGCGCCACCGGGATGTTGAACACGATGGTGGGCCCCATCATCGCGCCCAGGATCAGGCCGGCGTACAGCCAGGCGGCGGTGTCGCCGCCGGACAGCTGCTTGGCGAGGAAAAAGCCGCCCATATCGTTGGCCAGCAGGGTGGTGGCGAACATCGCCGGGTTGGCGCCCACCGCTTCGTACAGCGGAATCACCACCGGCCCCAGCCAGTGCGCCAGCACCGGCGCCAGCGCGATCACGCCGACCATGGCCAGGCCCAGCGCGCCCATGGCCAGAAAGCCTTCTTCGAACTGGGCGCCGGAGCCCTCGATCTGGCGGCCGACGCGGCTGAGCCCCAGCTTGGCCAGCACGGCTTCCGAACCGCCGAATTGCGCCAGCATTCTGTCCAGCGCCGCGATGACCATGAAGGTCATCATGATCCACATGATGATTTCATTGATACCCATTGCTCTTGCTCCTGTGACGGTGGGCGGTGCCCGATTGCGAATTCAGCAGGCCGGCGCCTGGCGCTGCCAGGCGTGGCGGTAGATGTCGATGATTTGCTCGCGGCTGGCGTCGCGCGGATTGCCGGCCAGGCAGGCGTCGCCGAGCGCGGCGTCGGCCAGCGCGGCGAAGTGTTCGGGTTCGACGCCGGGCAGCCGCAGGCTGCCGGGCAGGCCGATGTCGATGATCAGCCGCGTCACCGCCGCGATCAGCCCGTCCGCGTCCAGGGTTTCGCCGCAGAGCGCGTGGGCCAGCTCGCGGTAGCGGGGCGCGCACACCAGGCGGTTGAAGCGCAGCACCGAGGGCAGCAGCACCGCGTTGGCGACGCCGTGGGGGATGTGGTAACGCGCGCCTATCTGGTGAGCCATCGCGTGGACCAGCCCCAGGCCGGCATTGGAAAAGGCCATGCCGGCGAGATAGGAGCCCAGCATCATGTCCTGGCGGGCGGCCAGCTGGTGGCCCTGACCAACGGCGATGGGCAGCGCGCGGCCTATCAGGGTGATGGCGCGGTGCGCCAGCGCCTGGGTCAGCGGGTTGGCGCCGCGCGCCAGATAGGCCTCGATGGCGTGGGTCAGCGCGTCTATGCCGGTGGCCGCGGTCAGCGGCGCGGGCACGGCCAGGGTCAGGCAGGCGTCCAGCACCGCCAGGTCCGGAAGCAGCGCCGGCTGCGCGATGGCCTGTTTGACACCGCTGGCGCTGTCGGTGATCACCGTGATATTGGTGGCCTCCGAGCCGGTGCCGGCGGTGGTGGGCGCCAGCAGCAGCGACATCCGGCCGTTGGGCAGCGCGGCGGCGGCGGCCAGATCGGCTACCCGCATGCCGGGATGGGCGGCCAGCGCGGCGATGGCCTTGGCGGTGTCCAGCACCGAGCCGCCGCCAAAGGCGATGATGGCGTCGCAGGCCGCGGCGGTCAGCTGACGCGCGGCGGCTTCCACCGTGTCGCTGTCCGGTTCGCCGCCGGGGTAGCGGTAGGTTTCGGCGGCCACGCCATGTCGCTGCAGCGAGCGGAACAGATTGTCGGCCAGCCCCTGTTCCAGCAGGAAGCCGTCGATGGCGACGAAGACGCGGCGATAGCCGCGCTCGGCCGCGGCTTGGCCCAGCCGGGCGATGGCGCCGGCGCCGATGAAGGTGGCCGGCGGCACCGCGAAGGTTTGCACCTCGCGGGCATTGAACAGATCGATGGCGTGATAGAGCGCCTGGCCCAGATCAGTGGCTGGCATGGCTTGCTCCTTGCGCGGCCAGCGCATGGTGGGCGATGGCGAGCGGGGTCAGATAGATGGGGTGTTCGGGCAGGTGGACGCGGTGGGCGGGGAACTCACGCCGGAATAGCTCGCGCACCCCCGGCAGCGAGCAGGAGCCGCCGGACAGGTAGAGATCGCCGGCGGGCAGGCGCGCCAGATGGCGGCGCACGATGTCGCACATCTTTTCGAACACTGGCCGCACCACCGGCCAGACATCGGCGCCGCGCTCGCGCTTCAGGCGTTCCGCCTCGGCCAGCGGCAGGCCGCTGTGGCCCGCCAGCGCCAGCGATACATGGTGGCCGCCGGTGGCCTCGTCGGCGCGATGGCTCACCCGGCCGTTCTCGACGATGGCGATGCCGGTGGTGCCGCCGCCGATGTCGACCACGGCGGCGCGCTTGAGCCCCAGCAGCGCCACCACCGCCGAGGGCTCGTCGATGACGCCGCTGACTTCCAGCCCGGCCGCTTCCAGCACATTGACCGAGATGCGCGGATCGGTGCCCGGCGGGTAGGAGGTGGCGGCGGCGGTGAAGCGATGCCCCAGCGTCTGCTCCAGCGCGTCCAGCTGGCGGCGGACGAGGTCCACCGCGCCGAAGAAATTCCACACCACGCCGTCGCGCACCACATCGGCCCAATCCAGCCGCAGCGCCAGCGGCTCGCCGTCCGGCGCCATCGCCACGGACACCACGTCGCTGGTGCCCAGGTCTATGCCCAGGCGCATGCCGGCCACGGCCGCGCGGCGGGCTTCGCCGCGATGCAAGGCGCGCGCGGCGTTGAGCCGCTGTTGCAGCCGGTTGGCGGAGAGGGGGAGGGTGGGCATGGCGCGGTTCCTCACACGATGCGGAAGTGGTCGACCAGCACGCAGCGGCGCAGGCGCACGAAGCTGCGGGCCGAGGTGACGCCTTCGCCGGTGGGCGTGGAGATGGTCATCGTGGTCCAGCCCTCGCCGCCAAAGCCCAGTCCGGCCAGGCAGGGGCCGTTCTTGACGAAGATGCTGGTGTTGATGGCGTTGGCCATCCGGTCCAGATTGTCCAGATTGCGCGAGTGCATGGCCGCGGTGTGGCGGCAGCCGCCTTCCAGCCGCACCGCCAGGTCTATGGCCTGGTCCGCGTTGGCGACGCGCAGCACCGGCAACAGCGGCATCATCAGCTCGGTGACTGCGAACGGATGATCGGCTGGCGTTTCCACAAACAGCAGGCGGGTGTCGTCCGGCACTCGCAGACCGATGGCGGCGGCGATCTTCGCCGCGTCGCGGCCCACCCAGTCGCGGCTGACCGCGCCGCGGCCATGCTCGTCCACCTTGGTGAGCAGGATGGGCAGTAGCTGGGCGGCCTCGTCGGCGGTCAGTTCCACCGCATGGTGTTTTTCCATCTCCACCTTCAAGTCGTCGCAGATCGCGTCCACCGCGATCAGCGCCTTCTCGTCGGCGCAGATGATGTTGTTGTCGAAGGAGGCCCCCCAGACAATGTCGCGCGCGGCGCGGGCGATGTCGGCGGTCTCGTCCACCACCACCGGCGGGTTGCCGGCGCCGGCGGCGATCAGCCGCTTGTCGGTGACCTTGCGCGCGGCTTCCACCACCGCTTCGCCGCCGGTGACCACCAGCAAATGAATGCTGGGGTAGCGGAACAGGCGCTGCGCGGTTTCGATGTCGGGCTTGGCCACCGTGGTCAGCAGATCGGCCGGCCCGCCGGCGGCGACGATGGCCTGGTTCAGCAGGGTGATCGCGCGTTGCGAGGTGTTTCTGGCCGCCGGATGCGGTGCGAACACCACGCTGTTGCCGGCGGCGATCATGCTGATGGCGTTGTTGATGACGGTGGCCGCCGGATTGGTGGACGGGGTCACCGAGGCGATCACGCCCCAGGCCGCGTTTTCTATCAGCGTCAGGCCTCGGTCGCCGGTCAGCACCTGCGCCTGCAGGCATTCGACGCCGGGGGTGTGCCGGGCCTGCGCCAGGTTCTTGGCGATCTTGTCATCCACCCGGCCCATGCCGGTTTCGGCCACCGCCAGCTCGGCCAGCTCGCGGGCATGGGCTTCGCCCGCCGCGCGGATGGCGGCGATGGCGCGTTCGCGCAGCGCCACGCTGGCCAGCGCCGTCTGCGCCCGCTTCGCCGCCGCCACCGCGTCGTCCAGTTCGGCGAAAACGCCGGCCGGCAGCGCGCTTTCGGCCGCCGCGCCGCTCGTCGGGGCCGTTTGGCCGATCGACGCCAGCACCGCCTTCACCACTTGTTCGATATCGCTTGCCTTGAGTTCCACAACCCACTCCTTCTGAAACTGGAATTGCCAAGCTTCCCGGCGCGCCGGGTCACTTGTGGAAAACCACCCGCTGCCGGTGCACCACCTCGTCGATGATGCCGACCACGGCCAGGTCCACCGGCGCGTCTTCGTCCTGCATCCTGCGCGCCGAGCTGCCGGCCACCAGCAGCACCCACTCGCCGTCGCCGGCGCCCAGGCTGTCGGCCGCCACCTGGGCGTCGCCGCTGGGCTGGCCGTCCGCCGTCAGCATCTCCACCAGCAGCAGGCGGTCTTTCTGCAAGCCGCCGTGCTTGACGGTGGACACCACCTGCCCCACCACGATGCCCAATTTCATTTGCCTGGCTCCCGTATCCCGCCTGGCGGCGGGCAAAACCTCCCCCTGTCGCGCGCGGGCGACATGCGGTTTGCGGGGGGAGAACCGGCCGGGCGGCTTGGCTTCAGCCGCCGGCCAAGATCAGTTGATGCTCAGTCCAGGTTCTTGTCGGCCGACATCTTGATCGGAAACACCTCTTCCAGATCGGCATGCGGACGCGGGATCACATGCACCGACACCAGTTCGCCGATGCGCTGCGCGGCGGCCGCGCCGGCATCGGTGGCGGCCTTGCAGGCCGCCACGTCGCCGCGCACCATCGCGGTTACCAGGCCGCCGCCAATCTGCTTGACGCCGACCAGCTTGACCCGGGCCGCCTTGACCATGGCGTCCGACGCTTCGATCAGGGCCACCATGCCGCGGGTTTCAATCATGCCAAGAGCTTCCATTTGCACACTCCTTGAGGGGTTGGGGGTTCAACACGAATATCTGCATCTTTAATAAGGGGAACGCGGAGCGTTCTCGGCTTGCCTGTCCCCGCCCGCCTTGCCGAGCAAGGGCAGGGAGACGGGGGGCAAGGCGGCCGCGGAATGAAGCGCTTTGTCAGCCGTTTGGGCTCGCGCGGCGGGCGGGTCTCGCGGTTGATCCGCGCCGCTGGCGCGGATCATCTTCATCGCCAGCAGGCTGACATTGACCATGTCTTCCACGCTGCAGCCGCGTGACAAGTCATGCAGCGGGCGGGCCAGTCCCTGCACCATCGGGCCCAGCGCCTGGTAGCCGGCCAGCCGCTGCGCGATCTTATAGCCGATGTTGCCGGCCTCCAGCGACGGGAAGACCAGCACATTGGCGCGCCCGGCCAGCGGGCTGTCCGGCGCCTTGCCTGCGGCCACGTCCGGCACCATCGCCGCGTCGAATTGCAGCTCCCCGTCCAGGATCAGTTCCGGCCGGCGTCCGCGCGCCAGCGCGGCGGCGGCGCGCACTTTTTCCGCGTCAGGGTGGCGGGCGCTGCCGTGGCTGGAGAAGGACAGCATGGCCACGCGCGGTTCCCGACCGGTGATCTGGCGGTAGCTGTCCGCGCTGGCCAGCGCGATGTCGGCCAGCTGCTCGGCGCTGGGCTGCGGCACCACGCCGCAGTCGGCGAAGCCCAGCGGCTGGTCG
Source organism: Chromobacterium sp. LK1 (assembly GCF_001043555.1). Lineage (NCBI taxonomy): Bacteria > Pseudomonadati > Pseudomonadota > Betaproteobacteria > Neisseriales > Chromobacteriaceae > Chromobacterium > Chromobacterium sp. LK1. The sequence goes on from NZ_LDUI01000028.1 coordinate 36,884, forward strand.
CCGTCTGCCGGCAACATGAAAAAGATGGACGACACCGTGCGGTTGCCGGGCGCGAGGCCTATCACCTTGAGCGCGGCGCGCAGCACGTCCGAGGTGGAGGAGTGATTGCCGGCGATGCACAGGTCGGCGTCACCGGCCGCCAACATGGCGGCGCCGAACCACAGCGGCCGCCGCAGCGAGGCGAGCAGCGCGTCCGCGCCTTCCTTGGGCATGCGCGCGGCCAGCGCCGCCTGGTAGACGGGCAGCCGTGGCGAGACGGCCGGGTCATGGACGGTGAAACCGGTGAGCGGCAGGCCGTGAAGATGGCAAAAATGGCGCAGCTCGAATGGGTTGGCCAGCAGGATGGGCCGCGCCAGGCCGGCCAGCGCCAGCTGATGCGCGGCGCGCACGCAGCGCGGGTCCAGGCTGTCCGGGAACACGATGCGGGCCGGATGCTTAAGCGCGTCGAGACGGCATTGCTGGAGCAGAAGGTTCATCTTGTTTCTCCCAGCACGGGCAGCGGCTGGCCGCGCTTGGCCAGCAAGGCCAGCAGCATCAGCACGTATATCGCGCTGCTCAGGCGGTTGAGTCCTTGCAGGATGTCCGGCCGGGCCAGTTGGAAATCCGCGTCCAGATACAGGCCGGCGGCCATGGTTTCGCATTCGCGTATCGTTGCGCGCAGCAGGTTGAGCCGCGCCACTTCCGTGCCGTGCTCGACGGCGGGCACGATGTGGTCATGGCCGAGCAGGGCCAGCGGTCGGTGCGACAGCGCGTGGAGGTGCGCCTCGTCGGCCTCGCCCATGGCGATGGGTGGCATGGGCTCGCCGCTGACTTCGGCGCGCAGTGCGTTGCCCAGCGCCGAGCGGATATCGGCCAGGCAGCGCGCCAGCGCCGCCGGCGCTTGGCGCTCGTCCCATTCGGCCTGCAGCCACACCGCCTGGGCGATGGCGCTGTCCAGCTTGCCGCGCAGGGCGATGCGCGGATGGTTCTTCGGCACCAGGGTGTTGGCGTCCAGATGGGTCAGCGCCTCGGTTTTGCGCGCCACCGGCTGGTGGCACAACAGGCAGCGGCATTCCTGGCGTTGTTCGTTGTTGCCGGTCAGCGCGTGCACCGGATGGCGTTCGCCGTCGGCGCCGGCGTCGAAGACGCTGCCTTGCGAGTCCAGATAGCGGATGACGACCGCGCGGCTTTTCAGCAGCTCCTCGGCCGACGGCGTCAACCTGGCATCGCGCGGCAGGTGGATTTCAGTGTGCCGGGCCAGCGAGTAGCGGGAGCGCAGCCAGTCTTCGGTGATGAAATTGCCCATGGCGGCCTCAGCAGCTTTGCCAGTTGGCCGGATAGGCCACGTAGAGGAAACGGACCCGGCTCGGGGTGCCGAACTCGATGCTGGAGCCCTTGGGAATGAACACCACGTCGCCGGCCTTGGCCACCGTGGTCTGCTCTCCGCGGCGGATGTGCAGCTCGCCTTCCAGCACCAGGTCCACCTCGTCGTAGTTGAGCGTCCAAGGGAAGAAGGCCTGTTCCCACTGCATGAAGCCAGCGGCCATCGAGCTGCCGTCGGCGGCGGTGATCACGTCGGCGATGCTCACCTGCTGGCCGGGGCCTGCGCCGTCGAATACGCCCATGCGCACATCCTGGGCGCGGACGCATTTGATGGCGGGCCCTGCGTGCTGGAGCTCGGCGGCGGCCTTGCGCACCAGTTGTTCCACCAGCTCGGGCGCCACCGAGCCCGGCGGCAGCCGCGCCAAGACCTGAGCGCGGATTTCGGCCAGCGCGTCGGTTCCGCTCGCCGGCGCGGCCGGGGTTTCGGCTAGGAGTGCGGCGCTTGCGGCCGGCGTGGCGGCGTCGCCCTCGGTTAGGGCCAGGCCCAGGCGTTCCGCCACCACCCGCGCTTCCGGGGTGACGATGTGTTCGCGCGGGCTGACGCAAAGCGCGTGTTCTCCGGCGGCATGGGCCGCGCGCACGGTTTCGGCACTGATCAGCTTTTTCATCTTGCTACTCGCCTCATGCTGTTTGCCGCGTCGCGGCGGCGGATTCAGGATTCAGCCCCAGCCGGGCCTTGAGTTCGGCCACGCTATCCGGTCGCAGGCCGCACACGCGCAGGATCTCGCCGTCAAAGCCGTGTTCGCGCAGCATGGCCTCCACCGCGTCGGGCCGGGCGTCGGGCAGATCGGTCTTGCTGATCACCACCGCCACGCGCCGATGGCCATGCACGTCCAGCAGGCCGGGCGGCAGCCGGCATTCCAGATCGTTGGCGGGGTGGACGTAGATCAGCAGCTCGCACTCTGCGGTGCTGTTGATCAGCGCGTGGAACAGCCGCGGATGGCTGAAGAATTCGCCCGGGGTGTCGATGCAGCCTTGAGCGTCGTATTCCAGCGCCTGGGTTTTGCGTACCGCGCCACCGCCGGCCAGAGCGTGGAACAAGGTGGACTTGCCGGCCTCGACCGGTCCCAGCAGCGCGTATCGGAGGGAGGGATGCATGGGGCGGCCCTCAGGAACGCGTCAGCTGGCACACGGCATAGCCCAGCAGCCGTTGCAGGCCGGCTATGGTCTGGTGCAGCGCTTCCTCCACCGCGCCGCAGCTGCCGGTGATCACCAGCGCGCCGGAAAAGCGGTCCAGGAAGCCGATTTCGATGGCGGCGGCCTTGCAGGCCAGATCGCCGGCTATCATCGCGGTTTCGCCAGGCGTCAGCGTCATGATGCCGATGGCCTCGGCCTGAGCCACGCCGATCTTGCGCGACAGCTCCTCGGTGGGGTGGGAGATCAGATGCGCCAGCGTCACTTGCTTGCCGGGCACGAACTCCTGAATGATGCGTTCCTTTTCCATAACGTCACCATGGTTTTTTGGGTTGAGACGATGCTAGTCCAGACTGCTGCGCGGCCGGTATCAAAAATCGGAAAATCTTGCGAGGCAGGGGCTTGGGTCAAACGCTTGGCGGGTAGGGAGGAAACGGGCATGGGGAAAGCCCACGGCGATGCCTGTTTCACGGCCCCGGAGCCGGAACGCTGGGCGCGGGGATGCGCCTGTGAGGGGATGCGTTACGAATGCGGATCGGAGCCGCGCAAGCAAGGCGTGGCTCCGATGAGTGGGCGAGCTATCCCGCCGCCAGCGACCAGATGGCCAGCGCGCCCAGCGCGGCCACGCCGGCGGCGAGGACGCTGTCCAGCCGGCAGGAAAACGCAGGCAGTCCGCGCTCGCGCCGCGCGCGCAGGTAAAACGGCAGGCCCAGCGCGTAAAGAATCATCGACAGCAGCAGGAACTTCATCCCCCCGGCGTAGATCAGCCAGGCGCCGTAGAGGGTGCCCAGCAGCGTCAGGCTCAGCAGGCGGGCGGTTCTCGCCGGCGCCGACCACGCCAGCTTGAGGCTGAACGCCGCGCACAGCAGATAGGGTATCAGCGCCATCGCGGACGCCAGCTGGATCAGCAGATTGTAGCCGGCGTTGTTCAGGTGATTGATGATCAGGAACAGCGAGATCAGCCCATTGGTCAGCCACAGCGCGTTGGCGGGCGCGCCCTTGGCGTTGAGCTTGCCGAAACAGGCGGGCGCGGTGTGCTGATCGCCGCGGGCGGCCAGGTAGAGCATCTCGGACGAAATCAGCGTCCAGGCCAGCAAGGCGCCGGCCACCGACAGGATCAGCCCGATATTGATCAGCGCGCCGCCCCACGGGCCCACGGCGTGCTCCAGCACCGCCGCCATCGACGGGTTCTTCATCGCCGCCAGTTCCGCCTGCGGCAAGACCCCCAGCGACAGCACCGACACGCAAACCAGCAACAGCATGGTGATGCCGAAGCCCAGCACCGTGGCCAGGCTGACCGTGCGCATATCCTTGGCGCGGCTGGCGTAGACCGTTGCGCATTCTATGCCCAGGAATACCCATACCGTGTACAGCATGGTGTTCTTCACCTGTTGGCCCACGCCGCCCAAGGAAGCGCCGCCCCAGAAGTCCAGGCGGAAAGTCTGAACCTTGAACGCCAGCGCCACGCACAGCACGAACAGGCCGATGGGCACGATTTTGGCGATGGTGACAATCAGGTTCAGCAAGCTGGCCGACTGCACGCCGCGCAGCACGAAGCCGTGCAGCGTCCACAGCAGCAACAGGCCGCACAGCAGCGCCGGCAGGGAACTGCCGTCGCCGAAGAAACCCAGCGCCTGAAAAGAGCCCAGCGCGCTGAACATCACCACCAGATAACCGACATTGCCCACCCACACCGATATCCAATAGCCCCAGGCGGCGTTGAAGCCCAGATAATCGCCAAAGCCGTTGCGGGCATAGCCGTAGACCCCGTCGCCGATATCGGGGCGGTTGATGGACAGCCATTGGAAAATGCGCGTCAGCGCCAGCATGCCGATGAAGGTGATCGCCCAGGCGATCAGGATGGCGCCGGCGCCCGCGCCTTCCGCCATGTTTTGCGGCAAGCTGAAAATGCCGCTGCCGACGATGGCGCCCACCACCAGCGCGGTGAGCGGCACCACCCCCAGCTTTTTATCCGCGGCTTGAGTCATTTCTGTTCTCCCCCAGATGCGGGGCGCGCTCGGCGCGCCCCGGGTTTCATGCGCTCGGCGGCTTTAGAAGGTGTTTACGATCTGCCACGCGTCGGCGATACGGCGTTGAAACCGATCTCAGTGCTCATGTACCAGGTGTACATTCCGCTTTTTCGCTCGTTTCCGTCTTGTCTCGCGCTAGCTCGCGAGATCGTAAACAGGTTCTTAGAAGCGCAGCGACATGCAGCTGACGCCGCCATCCACCTTGCGGTATTCGGAAGTGTCCACTTCGATCACCGTATAGCCCAGCGCGGCGATGCGGTCGCGAGTGTGCGGGTAGCCGGAGGGCATGATGACCTTGCCGTTCACCCAGATGCAGTTGGCGGCATAGGACTCCTCTTCCGGGATGGCGATGATGTTGAACTTCTGGAACTCCGGCTTGGTGATGAATTCGCCGGCCGCCAGCAGATTATTGTTTTCCAGATAGGCGAGGCCGGTTTTCAGGTGTAGCACCTTCTCCAGCCGCACCACCGATCCGCTCATGCCGTGCTTCTCCAGGATGGCGATCAACTGGCGCGCGCCCTCCGCATTGGTGCGGGCCGATTCGCCGATATAGAAATGGCTGCCCACCATCATCACATCGCCGGCATCCAGCGTGCCTGGCGCCTGGATGGATTCCACCTGCTGATAGAAGCGGCGCAGCACCGGCTCCATCAAGCTGGCTTCGCCGCGGCGGCTGTCCGCGCCCGGCCGGGTGACGATGGCGCAATGCGGCGTGCACAGCGCCGGATCTTCCACGAACACCGAATCCGGAAAGTCCTCGGCTGGCGGCAGGATGGTGATGTCCACGCCGCAAGTCTGCAGCGCGCGGATATAGGCATTGTGCTGTTCCAGCGCCTTGGCGTAGTCGGGCTTGCCCAGATTGCTGGAGGAAATGCCATTGACCAATCCACGGCAAGGGGTGCGGGCGATGATGTGCTTGAACATTGCGATCTCCTGATGCTTGGTTGGGGATATCGCCTGTTTAACTGCAACTAGCGTGCCAGCCGCGGCGCTTCGGCCGCTGCTTTTGTTTGACCACGGTCAAGCTTGTGCGCCGCCGGCGCGCCGAAATCGGCCGCAGCGGCGTGAAGGCGCGGGGTTTTTGCGTTGGCGGCCAGGGTGGGCGGCAGCCAGTTTGGTTAATTGACGATTTTTGGTGATCAAGCTGGCGAGACATGGCGCGGAAGCTGGCGCAATATGGCGAATATTGGTCAATGGCAACGGCGAATCCGCTCGGGCGGAGCGCTGGGCGAGAGGCGCGAAAGGAGGATGGGCGTGAACGAAGAACTGGATTGGCTGGTGGCCTGCCTGCGGCCGGTGCTGGATACGCTGGACCGGCCGGCCACCGTGGTCGACGCCGACGGCCGCTTCGTCTACTACAACTCGGCCAGCGCCCGCATGGACGGCGTGGACGCCGACGAAGTCATCGGCAAGCATGTGCTGGAACAGAACCCCTGGCTGACGCGGGAGGACAGCACCCTGCTGCAATGCCTGGAGCGCGGCGCGCGCTTCACCGATGTCTGCCAGTCCTATATCGGCCCGGACGGCCAGGCCATTCCCTATCTGCACACCGCCGTGCCGCTGACGGGCCGTGGCGGCGAACGGCTGGGCGCGATCGAGATCGGCCGCCAGCTGCGCCACATGCCCAACCAGCGCGGCAAGGATGCCGACGTGCCCCGCATCGCCACCGCCGATCCGCAGATGCGCCAGCAAATCGCCTGGCTGGACGTCTTCGCCGCCAGCGAGCTGCCGATATTGATCTATGGCGAGACCGGCACCGGCAAGGAGCTGTTTGCCCGGCGCGCGCACGCGCTGAGCCCGCGCGGCAGCCGGCCGCTGTTCACCATCAACTGCGCGGCCATCCCCGACACCCTGCTGGAAAGCACGCTGTTCGGCACCGTCCGCGGCGCGTTCACCGGCGCGGAAAACCGCAAGGGCCTGCTGAGCCAGGCCGACGGCGGCACGCTATTCCTGGACGAACTCAACTCCATGCCGATTCAGCTACAGGGCAAGCTGCTGCGCGTGCTGCAGGACGGCAGCTACCAGCCGCTGGGCAGCCATCAATCGCTGCTGGCCAATGTGCGGCTGATCGCAGCGTTGAACCAGGAACCGCAGGCGGCGGTGGCGCAGGGACGTTTGCGCGAAGACCTGTACTACCGGCTCAACGTCGGCTATGTGCATATCCCGGCGCTGCGCGACCGGCGCGGCGACGTGCCCTTGCTGGCCCGCGAACTATTGGCCCGCCACGCCCCGGAACTCAAGCCCGTGGTGACGCAGCTGGCGCCGGAAGCCGAAGCGGCGCTGCTGGCGCACGACTGGCGCGGCAATGTGCGCGAACTGGAAAACATCCTGCGCCGCAGCCTGCTGCTGCACGACGGCGGTGCGCGGCTGGAACGGATCGCGCTGCACGCGGGCGTGCCGGACGTCACGCCGCGCGCCGACGGCGGCCTGCGCGGCCAGCTGCGCGCGCGCGAAGCCGAGCAGGTCCAGGCCGCGCTGGCCGCGCATCAGGGCAATGTATCCGCCGCCGCGCGGCAACTGGGACTGGCGCGCAGCACGCTGGTGTCGCGGATGCGGCGGCTGGGTCTGATGGGTCCGCTTGCGCGCTAGAAATTGCGCTGCTATCATCGCAAAACTTTCGAAACGAAACATAAAATGACCAAGCGAAACACTCAGCAACGCCGTCACGCCATCGCCGCCCTGGTGCAGGAACGCGGCGAGGTCAGCGTGGACGAGCTGACCAAGCGTTTCTCCACCTCTGAAGTGACCATACGCAAAGACCTGGCCCTGCTGGAAACCGGCGGCCTGCTGCTGCGTCGCTACGGCGGCGCGGTGTCCTTGCCGTCGGAGATGGTGGTTGAGGAAGACGCGGAACAGGTTTCAAAACGAAAGATAGCCATCGCCCGCGCCGCCGCCGAGCGCATCCGCGACCACAACCGCGTGATCATAGACAGCGGCACCACCACCAGCGCGATGATTCCGCTGCTGGGCAATAAGCGTGGCCTGGTGGTGATGACCAATTCCCTGAACGTGGCCGGCGCGCTGCGCGAGCTGGAGAACGAGCCGACGCTGCTGATGACCGGCGGCACCTGGGACCCGCATTCCGAATCCTTCCAGGGCCAGGTGGCGGAGCAGGTGCTGCGTTCCTATGACTTCGACCAGTTGTTCATCGGTGCCGACGGCATCGATCTTGAACGCGGCACCACCACCTTCAACGAACTGGTGGGCTTGTCGCGGGTGATGGCCGAAGTGGCGCGCGAAGTCATCGTGATGGTGGAATCGGAAAAGATAGGCCGGCGCATCCCCAATCTGGAATTGCCGTGGGAGCGCATCCATACCCTGGTGACCGACGACGCCTTGTCGGCGGAGGCCAGAACCCAAATTCAGGCGAAGGGCATTGCGCTGATCTGCGCGTCCTCGCCCACTGATAGTCCAAGGAGAAAGTAATGTGCGGCATTGTCGGCGCCATCGCGGCGCGTAATGTGGTTCCGGTGTTGGTGGACGGCCTGAAGCGGCTGGAATATCGCGGCTATGACTCCGCCGGCGTGGCGGTCTTGGCCGGCGACGCCATCCGTCGCGTGCGCCGCGTCGGCCGCGTCGCGGAGATGGAAAACGCCGCTGCGGAAGAAAGCCTGCAAGGGCAGGTGGGCATCGGCCATACCCGCTGGGCCACCCACGGCGGCGTCACCGAACCCAATGCCCACCCGCACGTATCCTTCGGCAAGATCGCCGTGGTGCACAACGGCATCATCGAAAACCACGAAGAGCAGCGCGAGCGCCTGAAAGGCCTGGGCTACGCCTTCGAATCCCAGACCGACACCGAAGTCATCGCCCACCTGGTGCATCACTACTACCAGGCCGGCGCCAGCCTGTTCGACGCGGTCAAGCGCGCCAGCCGCGAGCTGACCGGCGCTTACGCCATCGGCGTGATCGCGGTGGACCGCCCGGACGAACTGGTGTGCGCGCGCATGGGCTGCCCGCTGCTGGTGGGCCTGGGTGACGGCGAAAACTTCATCGCCTCCGACGTCTCCGCCATCGTGTCCGCCACCCGCCGCGTGATCTTCCTGGAAGAGGGCGACATCGGCCGGCTGACCCGCGACGGCGTGGAACTGCTGGACAAGGATGACCAGCCGGCGCAGCGCCCGGTGCATGTGTCCGACGTATCGCTGGCCTCGCTGGAACTGGGCCCGTACAGCCACTTCATGCAGAAGGAAATCCACGAACAGCCCAAGGCGCTGTCCGACACCATAGACGCGGTGCAGGACTACGGCTTCAATCCCGAGCTGTTCGGCGAGCGCGCCGGCGAAGTGCTGCCGCAGCTGGAAGGCGTCAAGATCCTGGCCTGCGGCACCAGCTACTATGCCGGCCTGACCGCCAAATACTGGATCGAAACCATCGCCGGCGTGCAGTGCGACGTGGAAATCGCCAGCGAATACCGCTACCGCGACGCCTGGGCCAACCCCAACTACTTGGTGACCACCATCTCCCAATCCGGCGAGACGCTGGACACCATGGAAGCGCTGAAATATGCCAAGGAACTGGGCCACCGCTACGCGCTGTCGATCTGCAATGTGCGCGAATCCGCGATTCCGCGCGCCAGCGAACTGGTGTTCTTCACCCGTGCCGGCGCCGAAATCGGCGTGGCCTCCACCAAGGCCTTCACCACCCAATTGGTGGGCTTGTTCGCGCTGGCGGTGACGCTGGGCAAGGTACGCGGCAAGGTCAGCACCGCCGACGAGGCGCGCTACCTGGACGAACTGCGCCACCTGCCGGGCAGCGTGCAGCACGCGCTGAACCTGGAGCCGCAGATCAAGGCCTGGGCCGACAAGTTCGCCGCCAAGGACAACGCGCTGTTCCTGGGCCGCGGCCTGCATTTCCCCATCGCGCTGGAAGGCGCGCTCAAGCTGAAGGAAATCTCCTACATCCACGCCGAAGCCTACCCGGCCGGCGAACTCAAGCACGGCCCGCTGGCGCTGGTGGACGAGGACATGCCGGTGGTGGTGATCGCCCCCAACGACGCGCTGCTGGAAAAGGTGAAATCCAATATGCAGGAAGTGCGCGCGCGCGGCGGTGAGCTGTTCGTGTTCGCCGACCTGGACAGCCATTTCAGCGAATCCGACGGCGTGCACGTGATCCGCACCCCGCGCCATGTCGGCGTGCTCAGCCCGGTGGTGCACGCCATCCCGGTGCAGATGCTGGCCTACCACGTGGCGCTGGCGCGCGGCACCGACGTCGACAAGCCGCGCAATCTGGCCAAGAGCGTGACGGTGGAGTGAGGCGGAGCTTGGCTCGTGACCAGAGCGAATAAAGTCCGGCGGGTCCGAATAAAGATGGTCCGAGTTTGATAAGAGAGAAGGGGCCGTTGGTCCCTTCTTCTTTGTTATGTTGTATCAATTCCTTAGATACTCGCTTTTTGACCGAGGCGATCAGTTACAGCCAGACATTTGACGTCTGCTTCTGTATGGATTGCACTCGTAAAGTATCTAGAGAAGCAGGGGCGATTCAGATGCTCTGCAAGGGCGATTTTTAAAGTTATATGTTATTGTGATGCCATCACAAAAGCTGTATGTGAAAATTTCACACATACGGCCCTATGATGATCGTCAGTCAATGGTAACCATGACCGATGAAACTATTAGACCTCTGGTCATACTTTGTACATCCCGAGAATCACGCGGACTTCGGCTGCTTTGGCATTGCCGGTCAGTCCTGGATAGATTCTGGCATGGTTGAGGCCCATTGAGTCTAAATCAGCCATTGCAGCACCAGCCTCTCTTACTGGGATGAGATATTTTCGGAGGGAGATTATGTTGCCCGAGAACTGACCCACGTATTCTTCTAATGAGTCAGAAGGGGTCTTCAGATGGGTGAAGCGCCCATGTTGGTTTCTGATGCGTTCGTTTCCAAAGCTAGGGACAGAAACGATCTCACATCCAAAATCTGAGTGCCAAATATCCTGGGTGCTATCTAGAATCCAAATGGCAACATTTTTTTCGTTAGAAGTCCCATGTCGGATGTGGCCGCTGAATGCGAAGAAGGCTGCAACGTAAGGGCTCTCGCTCCAGTCAAGCAGGCGTGTAGGAAGCCCATTGTGCTGGGCCATGCTTAGCATCAATAGCTTATTTTCCCTTACATGTGGAGGAATATCCTCAAGCTCACACTCTTTCTGAAAACCGTCTAAGAGTTGATCTGCTATTTTGGTCTTGTTTGCTCGGCTTCCGCCGTATGCACTATACCAACGATCAAAAGATGAGCTCAGAGGCCATGATTCCCCTCCTTGTCCCCGAAAAAGAAAGCGCCCACGAGTGAAATTTCCATCGGGGAACTGATCTGAGATGACCTTAGTTTTGAACTCTGGCCAAGATGAGCAGAGAATAGATTCGATGTTCACACTAAACTCCCGGGCCCTAGCTAAAAGTTGGCACCCCTGGTTGGCCCTCTAGTAAGGGGTGTTCACATGAAATCCAATCATCTGGCATAAAAATGCCGTTGTCAAATTTTGGCTCTGATCTATAAGTACTTGGACCGCATGTAGGGCTGTGAGCAATTGTAATCCTTACTACTGCTGGCCATGACTGACTATTCCAAGAAGCTCTCCTGTGGCAAAGCTGAGTAACTAGACCTTTGACCACAGCTATAATCCCCCTCCGTGGCGAAACAAACCTGAATGCGGGATAAGCGATGCAAGTATCGGCCTTGGAACGGCAACTGAATTTTCTGAGAGAGATAGACCGCTTGAAGTCGGTGCTGCGGCAATCGCCGTTGCTGGACCAGAGCCGCCGGGAGAACTCGGCCGAGCATTCCTGGCATCTGGCGATGTACGCCTTGCTGCTGGGCGATTACGCCAGCGGTCCGGTCAACACCGAGCGGGTGATCAAGATGCTGCTGTTGCACGATGTGGTGGAGGTGGATGCCGGCGATTTCCCCATTCACGGCCAGGCCGTGCCTGGAGCGCAGGCGGAAGCGGAGGCGAGGGCGGCGGAGCGTTTGTTTGGCTTGTTGCCGCCGGAGCAGGGCGCTGAATTGCTGACGCTGTGGCGCGAGTTTGAGCGCGCGGAAAGCGCCGATGCCTGTTTCGCCAAGGCGCTGGACCGTTTCCAGCCTTTGCTGATCAATGTCTTCACCGGCGGCGGGACTTGGACGCAGAACGATGTTTCGCTGGAGCAGGTGCTGTCCCGTTACGGCCCGGTGATCCAGAAAGGCGCGCCGCAGCTTTGGCTGCTGTGCGAGCAGTGGGTGCGCCGGCATTTTGCGGGGCAGCCTGAACAGCCGATTTAACGCTATTCCTAGCCCAAGCGATGGCTTGCATCCCGCGCGCTCCGTGGCTATTTCCGTCTTGCCGGATGTCGCCGGCTTGACGCTCTCCCGCGCCTCCCCAACAATAGCCTCCGCGCCGCAGCAATCGCGGCGCTCGGGTTTAGTCTCCCGAATAAGAGCTACTGCCGCGGATGCGCTTTTTCACAGCGTATCCGTTGCCATTGCTTTGCCTATTCGGGCGGGCCGTGGCAAGTGGCGCCCTCGCGGGCGCGCCGGCTTTCGCAGTAGCTCACCGGTAGACTAACTCTTGTCATGTGCCCGCCTTGCCGCTTTGCGGCTGGGCCCTTCTGCTCAGGAGGTTGCAAATGGTAAAGCCTGTCCGTCCGGTGCTTGGCATCGAACTCTCTTCGTCCCCCACTCACGCCCAAAACCGGGCATCTCCACTCGCGCCGCTGTTGCCGCGCTCGCGCTATCGCTTTGCCGGCAGCGAAGCCAAAGACCTCAGCCTGCCCTTCATCCGCCGTATCGAAGGCCGCACTCATCCGCATTACTGGCAGCCGGCGGAAGCCAAGGATGAGTTCGAAGCTTGCGCCTTGGGCCGGCAGTACGCGGCTCACTTGGCGCAGTTGCTGAAACTCAACCGCCAGCACTCCGCGCGCGGCTTGTTGTTCCGCATCGCCAGCGATATGGATTTCAGCGATCGCGGCCATCACCGCAGCCTCTGCAAATGCTTCTTCAACTATCTGGAGATGTTGTTGAACCTGGGAGCGCAACAGGTGGACCTGGTGCGGCATGTGGAGGCGGTGCAGCGCTTCTATCTGAGCCTGGATGAGCTGTACGCGGTGCAGCGCAATCCACGGCGCAAGAAGAAGCGTTAAGCCGGAGGAGGAGCAGCCGGCCCTGTGGGGCCGGCTGTTGGCAGGGGTGCTGCGTGCACTTCTGCTATCCAATCAATAAGACCTGCCTTGAGGCAGGTCTTATTTTTAAAATACGAAAAGCCCCATATGGGGCTTTTGCTATTTAGACGCTGTAATGCTTACAGCGGCTGAATCGCGGTCGCTGCCGGGCCTTTTTGGCCCATTGCGCGGGTGTAGCTTACTTTTTGACCTTCGCGCAGGGATTTGAAGCCATCCGCGCGAATTTCGGAGAAGTGAGCGAAAAGATCGTCGCCGCCATTGTCCGGGGTGATAAAGCCAAAGCCTTTTGCGTCATTGAAAAATTTAACGGTACCCGTTTCCATAATGCACTCCATATGTCTGTTAAGGACAATAAAATTATCGAATTGGCATGATAATCAAGGAATAGATAAGGAAACAAAGAAGACCACTTGATGGGCAACGAGGTATCGATAGATATGACGCTTGAAAATCCTGCCCGGACTTTTTATAGGAAAGTCGCGAGCATGTCAATAGTAGCTTTTGAAATTGCCGGAAAAATTGCCGGAAAAACGGTCCCGCCCGCTCTGGAGGCTTTGCACGGGTTCTAAGAACCTGTTCACGATCTTTTGTAGATGTGGTTAGCCGTTGCTAGATACGTAGGAGACCACGTATCCGACGCGCCTCGGGCCTGACGGGAACCGGCGGGAAGCCGCAGGCCAGGCTTGCAGGGCGGCCTTTGGGGTAAAGGGGAATTTGGCCGCGTTGTTCCCCTTTCCGTTAGCCGGGCGGAACCGGCTCTAAATCATCATCCGCGTAGCGGATTCAATGCTTTGAACAACACTTCCGATCAGAAAAGATCGTAAACAGGTTCTAAGCCTCCAGCCGGAACGTCGAGTCCATGGCCGGCCCGCGTTCGTGTTCCAGCAGCCATTGCTTGCGCGCCAGGCCGCCGCCATAGCCGGTCAGCGCGCCGTCCTTGCCCAGTACGCGGTGGCAGGGAACGATGATGGCGATGCGGTTGGCGCCATTGGCGGCGGCCACCGCGCGCACCGCGCTGGGCCGGCCCATCCGTTCCGCCAGGCTTTGATAGCTGTGGGTGCTGCCGTAGTCCAGCGCTCGCAGGCTTTGCCATACGCCGCGCTGGAATTCGCTGCCCGGCGTGTCCAGCGCCACGTCGAAATGTCGCCGGCGGCCGGCGAAGTATTCGCCTATCTCTGTTTCCGCTTGCCGGGTGTGCGCGTTTTCCCCGGCGATGATCCGCGCCTTGAGCAGGCGTTGCAGGTCTTTGAATTCGGTTTCCAGCATGCGCCGGTCGGTGAATTCCAGCAGGCACAGGCCGCGCTCCGTCGCGCAGGCCAGCATCGGGCCCAGCGGGGTGGTGAAGCGGTGCAGCAGGATGACGCGCGCGCTGTCGCTGGGAGCGCTGCCGGTCAGTTTCTTGTAGGCGTGGGCAAAGCCGCTGAGCGAGTCGTAGCCGCTGTCGAGCGCGACCTCGGTGGCGCTGCGGCCGCCCTTGAGTTCGCGCAGCGCGGTATTGATGCGCAGCATGCGCTGGAAGGCGTGGAAGGTGATGCCGTGGTGCTGGAGAAACCAGCGGCGCAGCGCTTCCGGGCTGATGCCGCGCTGTCTGAGCTGGCCATCGCTGATCCGGTCCTTGGGGCTGGCCCGCAGCCAGGTCATGACCTGGGCCACCGCCGGCGGCGCGGCGTGGGCGTTCTCGGTGGGGCGGCAGATCTTGCAGGGCCGGAAGCCCGCATCCAGCGCGGATTTGAAGCTGGAGTGAAACTCGACGTTTTCCCGTTTCGGCTTGCGCGCGCGGCAACTGGCGATGCAGAACACGCCGGTGGTGCGGACGGCGACGAAGAAAATGCCGTTGTATGCCTCGGCGCGTTCCAGCAGCGCCCGGTAATAGCCGTCGGCCTGTTCGGTGTCAGTGATCAGCATGGGTGAAGACTGCCTGGAAGGATTGTTGGGCGCGGATATTGTGCAGCATGTTCAGCAAGCTGCGCTGCAATTGTTCGTGGACGGCATTGCCCATGGAGAGGCGTTTGACGCCCAGCCGCGCCAGCGCGGCGAAGTCCGGCAAGGCCGGCATGCACATCACATTCAAGGGCAGCGGCACCGCTTCGACGATGGCGCGAATGTCCGTTTCTTGCACCACGCAAGGCACGAACAGGCCGTCGGCGCCGTGGGCGGCGTACAGGCGGCCGCGGGCGATGGTCTGCGCTTGCGCGTCGGATAGGCCCAGCAGGAAGGGATCGGTGCGGATATTGAGGAATAGCGTGTGGCCGGCTTGGCGCAGCGCTGTCCGCACCGCCGTCAGCATGGCGGCGAATGCAGCCGCATCCTGCAGGCTGCGCTGGCCTTGGCGCACCACGCTGTCTTCCAGGTTGACGCCGACGACGCCGAGCGCGGCCAGTTCGCTCAGATTGGCGGCGATGCGCTCGGGGCTGTCGCCGTAGCCGGCTTCCATGTCCACGCTCAGGGGCAGGCGGCTGGCGGTGCGCAGGCGGGCGACAAGCTGGCGCAATTCGGCAAAGCCGAGTGCTTCGCCATCCTCGTAGCCCAGCATGGCGGCCATCGCCGCGCTGGAGGTGCCGATGGCGGCATAGCCGGCCTGTTCGGCGAGGCGGGCGCTGACGGCGTCCCAGACATTGGCGATCAACAGCGGTTCGGCTTGGTGGTGCAGGGCGGCGAAGTCCATGGGTGTGCTCCGGTTGGAATGCGCACAGCTTAGGGGGCGCCCAAGACCGTCACAACCGAAAATCGGACGAGTATTTTGCGAGGGGTTTGCCGCCGCGCCGGTGTTTGAATGCGAACGAAAAATTCTAATGGCATGGCCGGCGCGGGTATACTGGCGGCGGCCTCAAGATGCGCTGAGGCGGAGGCTGTCGTCGATCAAGGCTTCGTAAATCGCCTGTTGGCCGGCGGGCAGCACCGGCAGCAGGGTTTCGCGGCGCTTGTCGGCGTCAAACAGCGATTCCACCAGCCAGCCCACTAGGTAGAGCGAGGCGAGACAGCCGCCGGCGGTGGCGATATTGCCGTGGCAGACCAAGGGTTGGTCCAGGACTTGCAGGCCCTGTGCCTGCAAAGCGGCTTTCGCATCCGGATGGGTGGTGGCGCGGCCCTGCGGCAGCAGGCCCAGCCGTTCCAGGATGAAGGCGCCGCCGCAGATGGAGCCGATGCGTTGACGGCGGGGGTCCAGCGCGAACGCGGGCAGAAAGTCCGGGTCGGCGAGCGCGGCGGGCACGCCTTGCTTGCCGCTGGAGAACAGCACCGCATCGGCGTAATTGGCGTCCGCGAGCGGGCCGTGCGTCGGCACCGTCAGGCCGTGCGCCGAATGCAGGACCGGCTGTGCGCCCAGGATGCGCACGCGCCAGTCTTTGCCGTTGCGGCCCAGCAGGTCCCACATGAGGAATAGGTCGATGTCAGTGAAGTGGTCGAAGGCGATAAGCGCGATGTCTTTCAAGGCGAACTCCTGGAGCAGGTTGAATGCGGTTTCCGCGGGAGTTCGCAGCCTAGCAATCCAGCGGCGGCCATACACAGCCTGTATGGAGGGCGGCGCATGAAAACACTGTCGCGCAAGGATTGGATTCTCGCCGGCTTTGCCGCGCTGGATCAGGAGGGGCATGCCGGCCTGTCGGCCGAAAACCTGGCGCGCCGGCTGAATGTGACGCGCGGTTCCTTCTACCACCATTTCCGCAACCGGGAAGACTTTGTCCGCACGCTGCTGGCCGCCTGGGAGGAGGATTACACCGAGCGCATGCTCGCCCATGCGGCGCAGGGGCGCAGCGCCGGCGCTACCTTGCTGCGTTATTTGCGGATTGCGGCGGAAAAGCAGCCGGGGCGGGAGGTGGCCATCCGCGCCTGGGCCTTGTGCGATCCATTGGCGGCGGCCTTCCAGCAGCGGGTCGATGCCCGCCGGCTGGCGTTCGCGATCGAAACCGCCGGCCGCCTGGGGCGCTCCGCCGCCGAGGCTGAGTTGATCGGCCAGGCGGCGCATCTGTGCCTGATAGGCGGGCAGCAGACCGGGGCGCGCCACCAGGCGGGCCAGTTTGAGCGGCTGGCCCGTGGCGCGCTGGCGCTGGTCGGCCGCTTGGCGGGCGGCTAGCCCTCAGTCCTGCCCGGCGGCGCCGTAGCGCGCGTCCAGTTCGTCGTAGAGCGGCTTGTTGACCAGGCGTTGGCGTTCGGCGAAGGGGACCACCAACTGCGGGTCTTCCTGCA
Organism: Chromobacterium sp. LK1; assembly: GCF_001043555.1. Lineage (NCBI taxonomy): Bacteria > Pseudomonadati > Pseudomonadota > Betaproteobacteria > Neisseriales > Chromobacteriaceae > Chromobacterium > Chromobacterium sp. LK1. Next base: position 53,748 of record NZ_LDUI01000028.1, read on the forward strand.
GGATGCCGTCGCGCGCCAGCGCGCCCAGCGCCCGCTGCATGCCCAGCACCGCGCCTTGCAGCGCGGCGTTGGCGTACAGCACCAGGCCATAGCCCAGTTCCTTCAGCTCCGCGGCGCTCAGCGCCGGGGTCTTGCCGCCAATGACGATATTCATCAGCAAGGGGCGCTCGAACAGCGCCGGCAGGCGGCGGATGTCGTCCAGTTCGCGCACCGCTTCGATGAACAGCACGTCGGCGCCGGCTTCGGCGTAGCGGCCGGCGCGCTCGATGGCGGCGTCGATGCCGTCCACCGCGCAGGCGTCGGTGCGGGCGATGATCAGCAGGTTCTCGTCCTGGCGCGCTTCCGCCGCCGCCTGGATCTTGCCGCACATTTCGGCGGCGCTGATCAGGTTCTGGCCGGAGAAGTGGCCGCATTTCTTCGGCAGCACCTGGTCTTCCAGCTGGATGGCGTCGGCGCCGGCGCGTTCCAGCACGCGCACGGTGCGGCGCACATTGAGCGCGTTGCCGAAGCCGGTGTCGGCGTCGACGATGATGGGAATCGACACCGCGTCGCGGATGGCGGAAACCTGGTCCGCCACTTCCTTCAGGCCGACAAAGCCCAGGTCCGGCAGGCCTAGCTGCATATTGGTCAGGCCGGCGCCGGTCAGGTAGAGCGCGCCGAAGCCGAGGTCCTCGACGATGCGCGCGCTCAGCGCATTGTAGGCGCCGGGCACCAGCAGGCCGGAGCGGCTGGCTGTCAGGCGGCGCAGGGTGTGTTTGCTGTTTTGCGTCATGGTTGCGGTTCCAGAATGGCTAGGGGATGGGTCTGGTGGTAGTCGCCGCGCCAGTAGACCAGCGGCTGGCGTTCCGGCTCGTGCTGGGCTTCCAGCACTTCGCCGATGAAGATCAGGTGATCGCCTTCCTCGTGCTGGCATTTGCGGCGGCAGGCCAGCCAGGCGGCGACGCCGCTGAGCAGCGGCGCGCCGTGGCGCTGGCGGGTGAACTGGGCGCGCTTGCGTTCTTCGAGGCCGGGGCTGGCGAACAGGCGGCTCAAGTCTTGCTGCTGCCGGCTCAGCACCTGGATGGCGAAGCGCTCGGCGGAGAGAAAGCTGGCGGCGGCGCGGGATTGCTTGCGCAAGCACCACAGGATCAGCGGCGGTTCCAGCGATACCGAGCTGAAGGCGTTGATGGTCAGGCCCAGCGGGCCGTGGTCGGGGTCCAGCACCGAGGCGACGGCGACGCCGGTGGCGAAGCTGCCCAGGGCCTGGCGCAGTGCGAGGTTGCCGGCGCTCATCAGACGGCGATGGCGTAGCCGAAGTCGATTTCGCTGGCGGCCACGCCGCCGCGCATGCCCCAGTTGTCGGCCGGCTCTTCGCGCAGCAGGATCAGCACCGAGGCGGGCGCGATGTCCAGCAGCGCGGCCAGGTCGGCGGCCAGCCGGGCGTAGAGTTTTTTCTTGGTGTCCGGCTTGCGGCCGGCGAAGACGGTGATTTCGATGTGCAGGTAGTCCGGATCGCCGCCCGGTGGCAGCAGGTCTTCCGGCGCATAGCGCTGGTAGCGCGCCTGCAATTCCTCGTCGCTGACGCCGAACACGGCGCGCAGCGCGTCGTAGACGCAGTGGATGATGGCTTGGCGCTGTTCGGGCGCGCGCGCGGCGGCGTCCTCGATTCTGACTATTGGCATAAGGGGCTCATTTCTATGGCGGTGGCGGCGGCGAAGGAGGCGGATTGCATTTCGGCGAGCCGGCTCAGCGTGCGGTGGGTGTCCACCGACAGCGCCACTTCGCGCAGCATGGTTTCGATCGGGCGTTCGGAGATCAGCAGCAGGCGCTGGCGGCGGTCGTAGAGCACGTCCACCAGCCAGATGAAGCGGCGCAGGCCGTCCGCCTTGTTCAGCTGGGCCTGGGCGATGTCGGAGACGATCACGGTGTGCCAGCGTTCCGAGATTTCCAGGTAGTCCAGGTGGGAGCGCGGCCCCAGGCAGATGGCGTCGAAGTCGAACCAGACGCAGCCCGGTCCTTGCGCCCGCGTCGGCAGCGGCCGGCCGGACAGGCTGACGCCGCCGCCGTCGGTCAGTTGCAGGCCGTCTTCCCGCAGCAGCCGGCGCAGGCCTTGTTCGGCGTCGGCGTCGCAGGGGTGCAGATAGTGTTCGGCGCTGGCGGCCTCGCGGTAGCGGTAGTCCTGCGCGCCGTCCAGGTGCAGCACGGCCAGGTGTTGCTGGATCAGCGCGATCACCCGCAGCGCGTAGCGATGCAGCTGGGGGTCCGGCAGCAGTTGTTCCGGCGCGTAGTTGGAGGTCAGGATCACTTGCACGCGCTCTTCCAGCAGCACGGTCAGGAAGCGCTCCATCAGGATGGCGTCGGCGATGTCGTGCAGATGGAATTCGTCCAGGCAGAACAAACGGCTTTGCCCGGCCACGCGCTTGGCCAGCGCCGGCAGGTAGTTGGCGTGCTCGCCGCCGGCCTGGGCCAGGCCGCGGTGCAGATCACGCAGGAACTGATGGTAGTGGATGCGCTGCGCCGGCTGGGTGGACAGGGCGAACAGCCCATCCATCAGCATGGTCTTGCCGCGGCCGGGTTCGCCCCACAGATAGGCGCCGGCGGGGCCTTGCTGTCGCCGCAGCCAGCCGGCGGCGGGCCGGGGCTGCAGGCACAGCGCGTCCAGCGCGTCGGCGGCGCGGCGCTGGCCGGGGTCCAGCAGGACGCCTCGCTCGGCGAAACGCCGCGCCAGGGCGGAGGACTCAAGCATGCGCCGGCTCCGCGGTTTCGGCAAAACGCAGCAGCGCGTCCAGCAGCGCGCGCTCGCCGGCCTCGTCGCGGCGCAGCAGATGGTCCAGCGCCGCTTGCTGGTCTTCCGGCTTTTTATCCTGCGATAGCTTGAAGCGGCCTTCCTCGCGCAGCACGTGGATGCACAGGCCGAGGATGTGCGGCGCGTTGGCGATCACTCTGGGATCGGCGGCGTCGTACTGGAACGATGCCTGCGGCGGCTGCAGCCGCTCACAGGTGTCGCGCAGCGCGGCGCGGGCCGATTCCAGATCGTCGAGGACTTCGATTTCGACGTCCATGTGCACCGCGACGTAGTTCCAGGTGGGCAGCAGCCGGCTGCGGTAGGCTTCCGGCGGGATATAGCTTTGCGGGCCCATGAACACCAGATGCGCGGGAAAGCGGCCGCGGCCCTGGAATTGCGGATTGCGGCGGTCGACATGGCCGAACAAGGTGCGGTCGGCGGTGCGGAACAGCGGAATGTGGTTGTTGTGCCGCTGGCCTTGGTGCTCGCTGCTGATCAGCGCCAGCGGGTAGCGGGCGATCATCTGGTCGATCAGTTCGGGGCGGGTGCAGCGGTATTCCGAGTAATGGAAGGCGCATGAACTCACTGGGTAGCTTCCTTTCGCAAATGCGGTTCTGCCGGCAGCCGCCGCGCGCGCCGCCGCCGGTCATGGGCGATGGCCGCTTCGGTCATCCACTTTAGCAGCGCGCGGCCGCGCAGCGGTCGCGAATTGAATGGCAAGGGGGCCGGGCCGGCGCCTATCAACTGCCGCGCCAGCGCCCGGCCCAGCATGAAGGACAGCGCCAGGCCGCGGCCATTGCAGCCGGTCCAGGCCAGTACGCCGTCGTCGACGCATTGCAGGCTGGGCCGGCCGGACGGGGTGAGGCCGACATGGCCGGCCCACAGCAGCGGTTCGCCGGCGGGTTCCAGGCCGAACACGGCCTGGATGCGCTGGCGCAGCGCGGCGGTGTAATGTTCCGGGCCGGCGTCGGAACGCAGCGCGAACAGGCCGGTCAGGAGCCGGCCTTCCGGGGTTTTGCGGAAAAACCACATATCGCGGCGGTTGTCGGAGAAGGGGATGTCGGCGGGCAGCACCCGCGCCTGTTGTTCCGCGCTCAGCTCGAACTGTCCGAGCGCCAGCGTCAGCGGCACGCTGCGGCGGGCGACGGCGGCGATGCCGTCGCGGCTGTAGGCGTTGCCGGCCAGCAGCACGCGACCGGCGCGCAGGCTGCCGCGCGGGGTGCGGATCACATGCATGCCGTCGCGGCTTTTCAGTTCCAGCAGCTTGGCCGGGCAGCGTTCCAGCAGCACCACGCCGCGCCGGCGGCAGCGTTCGGCCAGGCCGCGCGCCAGCGCCAGCGGGTCGATCTGGCCGCCGTCCTCGAACAACAGACCGCCGTGGTAGCCGGCGGCGGCGCTCAGGGCCAGGGCCTGTTCCGCGTCCAGCGCGCGGGCGCGCACGCCCAGCCGGCGCCAGGCCAGCGCGCTGGCTTGGGGGTTGGCGGGGGCGGCGAACAATTGCATCCAGCCTTGGCGCACCGGGCTGGCTTCGGGCAGCGCCAGTAGTTCGGCCGCGGCTTCGCTCAGGCCGGCCAGGTAGTCTTCGCTTTGCGGTCCCAGCCAGGCGCTCAAGGCCTGCGGCCCGCAGCGCGCCGGCACCGGCACCACGAAGCCGGAATTGCGGCCGCTGGCGCCGCAGCCCACGGTGTCGGCTTCCAGCAGCACCACGCTGCAGCCGGCCTCGGCGGCGGCCAGCGCCGCCGACAGCCCGGTGAGGCCGGCGCCTATCACCGCCAGTTCGCAGCTGGCCGGCAGCGCGTCGGCCTTGTCCGCCAGTAGCCGCGGCGCGCGCGCCTGCCAGCCGCTGACGGCGCCCAGCAGCGCCTCAAGCGCGGGCGGCGTCATGCCGTGGTCCTTGTTCCAGCCGCGCCGCCAGCGATTGCACGATGGCTTGCGAGCGCAGCGCCAGCAGGCTGAAGGAGCCGGCGTCGCCCATGCCGTGGGAGGATTCGCACAGGCCGTTCAGGTACAGCGGCGCGCCGTGGTCGGCCGCGCCTTGCAGCCGCACGCGGTAGTCCTGCGCGATCTCCACGGTGTCGCGCTCGGCGCACAGCTGCGGCGACAGCGTTTCCAGCACCCGCGGCCAGGGTTCGCGCTTGGGGCCGCGGCCCAGGTCGAGGAAGCCGGTGGCCAGCACCACCAGGTCCACGGTTTCGCTGACGGCTGCTCCGCCCAGGAAGTGGCGCAAGCGCAGCGTCACGCCGTCGGCGCCCGGTTCGCAGGCCTCGGTCTCCATGCAGGTGAGCAGGGCCAGGCTGTCCTTGTCTTGCAGGCGGTTGGCGTATTGCTTGACGTAGAGCTGGTTGAGCACGTCGATGTCGGCGGCCGAGTAATTGGTGAACACCAGTTCCTGGCGCAGCCTGGCCTTGTGTTCCGGGCTGGCGGCGAAGAAGGTGTCGACGAAGGCGGGGAAGTAGACCTCGTCGGAGAAGGGGCTGGTGTCTTTCTGGCGGTAGCCGAAGTTGCGGGTGACGCCCACCACCCGCGTCAGCGCCGGCTCGGCGCTGGCGTGCAGCAGGATTTCCACCGCGCTCTGGCTGCCGCCTATCACCGCCACCCGGCCGCCGCCCTTGGCCTTGAGCCGTTCCAGCGCCGGCAGGTAGTGGTTGAGATGGACCACGCGCGGGTCCGGCGCGCGCTGGAACGGTTCCGGGATATTGGGGGTGCGGCCCGGCGCCAGCACCACGCTCAGCGCCAGGTATTCGCGGCCGTCGGCGCAGAGCACGCGGTAATGGTTGAGCGCGCCGTCGCTGTCGTTGACCGGCAGGATGTCGATGACTTCGCGCTGGTATTCCACCTGGTGCTGGAAGCAGCCGGCGACCCAGCTGACGTATTGCGCGTATTCCAGCCGCAGCGGGTAGTGCAGCGGCAGGTTCAGGTGCTCGTAGAGCCGGTTGTGTTCGTGCAGGAAGTTGGTGAAGCTGTAGCGGCTGCGCGGATTGCGCGGGGTGACCAGGTCGCGCAGCGGGTGGTTCTGGATGTCCGAGCCTTCCAGCAGCATGCCGGGCTGCCAGGCGGCGGAGGGACGCCGCTCCAGGAAGCGCACGGACAGCTGCGGCGCCAGTTCTTCCAGCGCGATGGCCAGCGCGATATTGGCGGGGCCGAAGCCGATGCCGATGATGTCGTGTACGGTGTGGGTCATGCTGTCGCTCCAGGTTCAGAGTGCCATGGCCGCATGCGCGGAGGCGGCGGCCGGGGCGGCGGGCCACAGGCTGGCCAGCGCGGTTTCAAAACGGCGGACGATGTCCTCCGCGTCGTCGGCGCTGATGATCAGCGGCGGCAGCAGCCGCATCACCGCGCCGTGGCGGCCGCCGCTCTCCAGGATCAGGCCGTGTTCCAGACAGGCGCGTTTCAGCGCCTTGGCCAGCACGCCGTTGGCCGGCGGGTGGCCCAGCGCGTCCGGCGCGCCGTTGGGGTCTATCAGTTCCACGCCCAGCATCAGGCCGCGGCCGCGCACCTCGCCGATGCAGGAGAAGCGCGCTTGCAGCGCCTGCAGGCGCTGGCGCAGCAGTTGGCCCACTTCCCGCACTTGTTCCAGCACGCCGGGCCGGCGCAGGTATTCCAGCGTGGCCGCGCCGCTGACCAGGGCGATCTGATTGCCGCGGAAGGTGCCGGCGTGGGCGCCGGGCGCCCAGCGGTCGTATTTCTGGTGGTAGGCCACCAAGGCCAGCGGGTAGCCGCCGCCCACCGCCTTGGACAGGATCACCGCGTCCGGCACGATGCCGGCCCATTCATGGGCGAACATGTCGCCGCTGCGGCCAAAGCCGGTCTGCACTTCGTCCATCACCAGCGGCACGTCGTGGCGGGCGGTGATTTCGCGCAGGCCGCGCAGCCATTCCGCGCTGGCCGGGATGCAGCCGCCTTCGCCCTGGATCGGCTCCACCAGCAGCATGGCCGGCTTGTTGACGCCGCTTTCCGGATCGGACAGCAGGTTTTCCAGATAGGCCAGCGACAGGCGCTCGCTGTCGGCGGCGTCGGCGCCGAAGGGGCTGCGGTAGGCGTAGGGAAACGGCAGGAACTGGATTTCCGCCGGATAGCCGCTGATGTGCTGCTTGGGTCCCAGATTGCCCATCATGCCCAGCGCGCCCATGGTCATGCCGTGGTAGGCGCCCTGGAAGGCCAGCACCGAGCGGCGCCCGGTGGCGGTCTTGAACAGCTTGAGCGCGGCTTCCACCGCGTCGGAGCCGGACGGGCCGCAGAACTGCACCTTGGCGTGTTCGGCGAAGCCGGCCGGCAGCGCCTGGTACAGCTGTTCCACGAAGGCGAGCTTGGCCGGGGTGGCGATGTCCAGCGCCTGCTGCAGCTGGCCGGATTGCAGGAAATCGGCCACCCGCTGTTGGACGAAGGGGTGGTTGTGCCCCAGCGGCAGCGCGCCGGCGCAGGCCAGGCAGTCCAGATATTCGCGGCCGTCGCTGTCGTAGACGCGGGCCAGTTCGCCGCGGCTGATCACGCGGTCTATGCCGCGCGCGTAGGTGCGGGCGTTGGATTCGCGCTCGGCCAGTTGCAGGCGGCGCTGTTCTATCGATGCATTCATCGTCTGGTTCCCCTGCTCAGCTCATCAACGCCGCGGCGCGCGGCTCCACATGGTCTTGGCCGGCGGCGGCCAGACCCAGCTCCTTGATCCAGCGTCGGTATTCGATGCCCAGCCGGTCGCTGCGCACATGCATTTCCTGCTGGAGGTCCAGCGGTAGCCGCGCCGGGCGCTGCGATTCCACGATCAGCCGGTCTTGCTCGAACACCATGTCCTGGCGATAGAGGATTTTTTCCTCGCTCAAGTCGGCGCCGAAGTTGATGGCGACGATCAGCCAGATCACGCATTCGGCCTCGTCCACCGGGGTGGCGTTGAGGAAGGTGCAGAAGCGTTCGGTGTCGCCGGTCTTCTTGACGAAGTAGGCGGTGGTGGGGTTGAACACCGAATAGGTGTAACGCGCGGTGACCGGGATGCCGCGGTGGTCGCCATAGGGCTGGAACACCGAGATTTCCGAGGTGCGCAGCCCGTGTTCGTCCTTGAACACCTGGTAGTCCGGCAGCGGTTCCGGCGCGTCCGGGTCGCCGTTGAGATTGGCGTGGACGAAGGGGAAGTGCGAGGCATCGAGGAAGTTTTCCACCGAGCGCAAGGCATTGCCCATATAGCGGTAGGGGCCGGCGAACACTTTGCGGAAGCTGCCGTCCTCCCATTCCGGAAACACCGGCAGCGGCCGCTGCGGCGCGTCCAGGCTGACCCAGATCAGGCCATAGCGCTCGGCCGCGTGGTGGCGGAAGATCAGCCGCGCCGACGACGGCGTGGCCTGGTCCGGGTGGGCCGGCACTCGCGTGCACTGGCCGCCGGCGTCGAAGCGCCAGCCGTGGTACGGGCATTCGATCTCGCCCTTTTTGACGCAGCCCAGCGACAGCTTGGCGCCGCGATGGCCGCAATAGTCCTTCCACGCGTGGATCTGGCCGCTGCCGTCGCGCCACAGCACCAGTTCTTCGCCCAGCAGCCGCACCGCCTTGGGTTGTTCGGCGCTGACTTCCTCGCCGCGCGCCACCACGTGCCATTGCTTTTTCAGCGCCTGGTAATCCAGCCCGGCGCGGTCCCACTTGCCTGCATACAGCATGCTTGCCTCCTTTCCGGTCCGGTTCAAGCGCGGTCGCGGCAAGCGCCGTCGAACTGCCAGCCCGGACGCGCCCAGCCGTCCAGGGTGTAATCGGACATGCACTCGTCCACCAGCGAGCGGCACTGTTCCAGCACGCCGCTGCTCTCGCAGTGGCGCAGCATGTCCAGCCGCACTTGCTCGTTGTTGCCGGCGTAGTTGTGCTCGTACAGCTCGTGGCGGCCGCCGAATTCGCTGCCCAGCGCGTCCCACAGCAGCTTGATCAGCTTGAGCCGGTCCACCGCTTCCTGGTCGGTGCCCTGGAAATAACAGCCGATCAGTTCATTGATGTCCGGGTTGCGCAGGTCCAGCCAGCTGGACACCTGCATGATGGGCGAGCCGCCGAGTATGGTGTTGAACACCGGTTTGAGCTGGGACATCATCTGGGTGCCGAAATAGCGCACCGTGGCGGCGGCTTCCAGCCGCGGCACCACCGAGCCGTCCTGGCGCGGTTCCGGGTTGTGGCACAGCGATTCGGTCAGCGACCACATCAGATTGCGCAGCGCCACGATGTCGGCCAGCCGGGTGCGCACGCCGCGGAAGCCGTCGCTGCCGTTGGATTCCAGCACCTTGGCCAGCAGGCCGCAGATGAAGTCCATCTTCACCGCCAGCCGGGTGCCGGATTGCAGCGGATAGCGGTTGAGGAAGCCGGAGGCGGAATAGAAGCTGCGCGCGCGCTCGATGTCGCGGTAGATCAGCACGTTTTCCCAGGGCACGAACACGCCGTCGAAAATCAGCACCGAGTCGTTTTCGTCGAAGCGGCTGGACAGCGGGTTGTCGAAGGGGCTGAGCGCCGCGGCCTCGTAGGAGCGACGGCAGATGATCTTGAGATTGGGCGCGTTCATCGGCAGGATGAAACACAGCGCGAAGTCTTCCTCGCGGCCGGTCTGATATTGCACCGCGCTGTTCTGGGCGACGAAGGTGGCGTTGGAGATGGCGGCGCTGGTGGCCACCATCTTGGCGCCGCGCACGATGATGCCGGCGTCGGTTTCCTTTTCCACGTGCAGATAGATGTCGCGCATGTCGGCGACGGCGCGGGCGCGGCCCACCGGCGGGTTCACCAGCACATGGTTGAGGAACAGCACCTTGCGCGCGCTCTGGCGGTACCAGCTCAGCGCATTGTCGTGAAAGGGCGCGTACAGGTGGGGATCGGATTTCAGCGTGGCGGTGAAGCCGGCCTTGTAATCCGGGGTGCGGCCCATGAAGCCGTAGCTCAGCCGCGACCAGTGGGCGATGGCGTCGCGGGCCTTGAGCAAGTCCTCACAGGAACGGCTGGGCATGAAGTAGCGGTGGGTGCGATAGCCTTCCGGATCGATGTCGGTCATCAGCTCCCGGCTGTCCGGGTGGTGCAGCGCCGCGTACAGCCGCGACATCGAATGGGCGCTGTTGCGGAAGGCCGGATGTCGGGTGACGCTGTCCACTTTCTGGCCGTAGATATATACCTCGCGGCCATCGTTGAGACTGGCCAGATACTCTTCCGGCGTCATCATTTCATTGCTTGCGGCGTGACTCACTGGGTACTCCTCCTTGCTTAATCAAGAACGGCAAACAAAAGCATCAGCGAGGGCAGGCAGCACCCGGCCGTTGCGGAATCGTCGAACTCAAGGCGCAGCGGGGCCCAGCGGCGCGACCGGCTTGGGGCGGGCGCCGCGGGAATATCCTAGGGAGTGGCTAACAAAAGTCAGTGTTACGGCCGAGGCAAGGCGCGCCGGCGCCATGCCGCATCAGGCGTTTTGTCAGCCGCTTTGAAACGGATGAATCAGTGGCTGAAGTAGCGGCTGAGCAAGACGATGCCGGAAAACAGCACCACGGTATTGATCACCCGGATGAATTGCTCGCGCGTCAGGCGCAGGGTGATGTGACGGCCGGCGAACACCCCGCACAGCATCGCCGGCGCCAGCAGCAGCGCCAGCAGCAGGATGGAGGTGTCCATATACACGCCGGCCAGCGCGAACAGGATCACCCGGGTCAGGGTGCTCAGGCCTATCAGCGTGGTCTGGGTGATGCGCAGATGTTCTTTCTGTTCGATGCGGCCGGATAGGTAAATGGCGTAGATGAAGCCGCCGCTGCCGAACAAGGCGCTGAACACGCCGCCGATCAGGCCGAAGGGCACCGCCGCGCGCGGCTGGAACTGCCGCTTGGGGCTGAGGCCGCTGAGCGAGTACAGCGAATACGCCACCACGAACACGCCCAGCGCCAGCAGCAGCACGTCCGGCCGGGTTTTCAGCAGGATGGCGGCGCCGATCAGGCTGCCGGCCACCATCAGCGGCAGCAGCCGCTTCAATTCGCCCACGTCGGCCTTGCGGCCGTCGCGCAGGATGTTGCTGAGCGCGGCGAACATATCCATCAGCGCCAGCAGCGGCACGATCTTGGCCACCGGGATGAAGATGGCCAGCACCGGGCTGGCGACCAGGGCGGTGCCGAAGCCGGCCACGCCGAAAATCACGTAGGCGATGGCGATGGCCGAGAAAATGGCGGCCAGGTCCTGCCATGGCAAATCCAGCAACATAAGCGGTTCTCCTGACCCGCCGGCCACGCTCCAGCAAACGCGGTGGGTGTTGGCCTGACGGTGCTTGCTATTTCTCCGACGGCTATTTTGGTATGACTCAGCCGTTCTTAAAAAAACCTGTTTACGATCTGCTGCGCGTCGGCGATACGGCGTTGAAAACACTTTCAGAATGCTCATGTACCACCTGTACATTCCGCTTCTTCAACCGTTTTCGCCTTGTCTCGCCTTAGCTCGCTAGATCGTAAACACGTTTTAAGTGTTTGCATCCTACTGATTCGGCATGATGTATGTCAAATGAGAAAGTTCGCTTTTGTAGTATTGATATTGCATTTCCGTGGGAATAATTTAGTTATTAATATACTGATTTAGATAAATTAAGTAGTGGTAGATAACAAAATGTAGCGGGCTGAGCCGGGGGCGGCGGCAATGCTGGTGGATGGCGCTGGACTCGCCGCTGGGCGGCGACTTGGCTATCATCCGCGGCATGACTGATGCGAGGACGCCAATATGAGCGATGAACTGCAAATCACCGACCTGGTAATGGGCGAGGGCAAGGAGGCGGTGCGCGGCGCGCTGATCACCACCCAGTACACCGGATGGCTGGAGGATGGCACCGAGTTCGATTCATCCCACGCCAAGGGCCGGCCGTTCCAGTGCGTGATCGGCACCGGCCGCGTGATCAAGGGCTGGGACCAGGGCCTGATGGGCATGAAAGTGGGCGGCAAGCGCCGGCTGTGGGTGCCGGCGCGCCTGGCTTACGGCGAGCGCCAGATCGGCGCGCTGATCAAGCCCCATTCCAATCTCCTGTTCGAGATCGAGCTGCTGGAAGTGCTGACCCGCGACGATTGAGGCGGCGCGGCGAGCAGCGCTCGCGCTGCGGCGCTGTCCGCCATTGCTTTATGCGTCCAGCAGTTTCCAGGCCATGCTCTCGCCGGCGCGCAGCGGCACCAGCGCGTCGCCGTCGTAGGGCAGCGCGTCCGGCACCGTCCATGCCTGCTTGGCCAGGGTTACCCGTTCCTGGTTGACCGGCAGGCGGTAGAAGGCCGGACCGTTGAGGCTGGCGAAGGCTTCCAGCTTGTCCAGCGCGCCGGCGGCCTCGAAGGCCTCGGCGTACAGCTCGATGGCGGCGTTGGCGGTATACATGCCGGCGCAGCCGCAGCTGCTCTCCTTGGCGTGGCGCGCGTGCGGCGCGCTGTCGGTGCCGAGGAAGAACTTGGCGGAACCGCTGGTGGCGGCCTTGAGCAGCGCCTGGCGGTGCAGCTCGCGCTTGAGCACTGGCAGGCAGTAGTGGTGCGGGCGGATGCCGCCGGTGAACAGCGCGTTGCGGTTCATCAGCAGGTGGTGGGCGGTGATGGTGGCGGCGACGTTGTCCGGCGCGGCGGCCACGTATTCGGCGGCGTCGCGGGTGGTGATGTGTTCGAACACCACGCGCAGCGACGGCAGCTTGGCCAGCAGCGGTTGGAACACTTGCTCGATGAACACCGCCTCGCGGTCGAACACATCGATGGCCGGATCGGTGACTTCGCCGTGCACCAGCAGCGGCAGCCCGGCCTCGGCCATGGCTTCCAGCGCCGGCAGCGCCTTGTTGACGTCGGACACGCCGAAGTCGGAGTTGGTGGTGGCGCCGGCCGGGTAGAGCTTGACCGCGTGGACGAAGCCGCTGGCCTTGGCCTTGCGGATTTCCGCCGGCGAGGTGTTGTCGGTCAGGTACAGCGTCATCAGCGGCTCGAAGCGGCTGCCGGCCGGGCGCGCGGCCAGGATGCGCTCGCGGTAGGCGGCGGCGGCGTCCACGGTGGTCACCGGCGGCTTGAGGTTGGGCATGATGATGGCGCGGCCCATCTGGCGACAGGTGTCGGGCAATACGGCGGCCAGCGCCGCGCCGTCGCGCAGGTGCAGGTGCCAGTCGTCGGGGCGGATCAGGGTCAGGGTTTGCGTCATGGTCTTGCCTGCGGGTAGCGATGAAAAAGGCGGCGGCCGAAAAGAACCTGTTTACAAGCTGCTGCGCGTCGTGAGAGGCGACACGGCGAGTACGTCTTCAGAATGCTGATGTACGCTATGCACATTCCGCTTCTTCAGCCGCTTTCGCCTGGTCTCGCCTTTGCTCGCGAGCGGGTAAACAGGCTCTGAGCCATCGAAATTATTTCCGTTTCAGCACCATGCGGAATTTGCCTTCCGCGGTGGTGTCCGAGGTCAACAACGCGTTGCCGGTCTGGCGGCAGAAGGCTTCGAAATCCTTGGGCGCGCCGGGATCGGTGGCGATCACCTCCAGCACCGCGCCGCTGTCCATTTCCGCCAGCGCCTTCTTGGCGCGCAGGATGGGCAACGGGCAGTTGAGGCCGGAGAGGTCTATGGTCTTGTCGAAATTCATGGTCCGGCTTCCTCAGCCTTATCAGTTACAATGGAGGGAAGCCCGGCCGCTTGGCTCTCGTTCAAGGCCGCATCGCCGACGCGCGGCGGACCTTGAGCGGAATACAGGCCTGGTCGGAACTGTCCGCGGCTGCTCCCTAGACCCTAAGTTTACGCGAGTCGCCAAGCCATTCTCAAATCGGCCTTTATCATGTGCGTGATCGCTTTTGCCTACAAGACCCCCGGATTGGGCCAGCTGGTGTTGCTGGCCAACCGCGATGAATACTATGCGCGCCCGGCCGAGCCGCTGGATTGGTGGCCGCAATACCCCAATACCCTGGGCGGGCGCGACGCCGAGTCCGGCGGCAGCTGGCTGATGGTGGACGGCCGCGGCCGTATCGCCGCGGTGACCAATATCCGCGACGGCCATCCGGTCAAGGCGGAGCGTTCGCGCGGCGAGCTGGTGGAGCGTTTCGTCAGCGGCGACGAGGACCCATTCGCCTTCGCCGACTGGCTGCGCGCCGAGCAAGGCCGCTACGCGCCGTTCAACCTCTTGTTCGGCTATGCCTCGGACCTGTTCCATTTCCACAGCCGCGGCGGCCAGATCGCGCGGGTGACGCCGGGCATTCATACGCTGTCCAACGCCACGCTGGACACGCCGTGGTTCAAGAGCGAGCGGCTGGCGGAGTATCTGCGCGAGTTTCAGCGCGTGCCCAGCGACGAGCAGGCATTCACCGCCTTGTCCGACGCCACGCCGGCGCCGCTGGGGCAGTTGCCCAATACCCGCATCGGCTCCGCGTTGGAGCGGGTGCTGTCGCCCATCTTCATCAAGGGCCGCGACTACGGCACGCGCGCGTCCATGCTGCTGACGGTGTCGGCGCGCGGCGATATGCAGTTTTCGGAATTGAGTTGGGGCTTGGCCGGCAGGGAAACCGGCCGCCGCCGTTTCACCTTGCGTCCGGGCCAGCCTAGCGCGGCCCCGGCGCGTTGAACGAGGAGTTAGAGATTTGAAGACTTTTGCCGCCATCATCGCGCTGGCTCTCTGCGCCGCGCAGCCGGCGCTGGCCGACAACAAGATCAAGAAGAACATCGATTTCGCGCCGGAAGTGCCGTGGCAGGAGGGCGATTACCAGTTGCCGCCGTATCCGGCGCAGCCGGATTGGATCGCGGTCAGCACCGACAATCTGCAGGTCAATCAGTATTTCGTCGACGCCAAGACCCTGAGCGCGGGCGAGGACGGCGTGGTGCGCATGATCGTGCGGGTGAAGAGCCCGGCCGGCGGCGAGAATCTGAGTTTCGAGGGCCTGTTGTGCAATGAGGGCAGCTACCGCGCTTACGCCTTCGGCAACAGCGTCGATAAAAACTGGATCCGCTCCACCAAGGCGGTGTGGCGCAAGATAGAGCGCGACGATAAGCTGCGCCGCACGCTGCGCGAGCTGGCCTGCCCGGATCGGCGCGCGCCGCGCGACGCCGAGGAGGCGCTGAAGCGCTTGCGCCAGGGCTGAGTTGCTGTTTGAAAACTGAAAGGCCCGCGCCGGAGTCCGGCGCGGGCCTTGTCGCGTCAGGCGCGCAGCGCGCGCCGTCTCTCCCGCCAGGCCGCGTGGCGTTGCGCCAGCGCGTCGAAGTACAGATAGAGCACCGGGGTGATGTAGAGGGTGATCACCTGGGAGAAGATCAGGCCGCCCACCACCGCCAGGCCCAGCGGCTGGCGCAGCTCGGCGCCGGCGCCCAGGCCCAGCGCGATCGGCAGCGCGCCCATCAGCGCCGCCAGCGTGGTCATCATGATGGGCCGGAAGCGCAGCAGGCAGGCGGCGTGAATGGCCTGCTCCGGCGTCATGCCCTGCTTGCGCTGCGCTTCCAGCGCGAAATCTATCATCATGATGGCGTTCTTCTTGACGATGCCGATCAGCATCAGGATGCCGATACTGGCGATGATGGTCAGTTCCTGGCCGAACAGCATCAGCGTGCCCAGCGCGCCGATGGCGGCGGAGGGCAGGCCGGACAGAATCGTCAGCGGGTGGATGTAGCTTTCGTACAGCACCCCCAGCAGCACGTAGATCACCGCCACCGCGATGCCCAGCAGCAGGATCTGGCTGCCCTGGGTTTCCTCGAAGGCGGCGGCGTCGCCGCTATAGCTGGTGGCGATGGAGGGCGGCAGCGCGATGCGCTCCTTGAGCTGGCGCAGGTGTTGATCGGCCTGGCTTAGCGGGATGCCGGGCGCCAGGTTGAAGGACAGCGTCACCGCCTGCAGCTGGCCCTGGTGGTTGACCGAGATCGGGCCGACGGTGCGTTCCACCGCGGCGATGCTGGACAGCGGCACCAATTGGCCGTCGGCGGCGCGCACGCGCAGGCGCGAGAAGTCGAACTCGTTGATCTTGAACGGATCATCCGCCTGCAGGATCACCTGGTAGTTGTCGCTGGCGGTGTAGATGGTGGAGATCTGCCGCTCGCCGAAGGCGCTGTACAAGGCGCTGCGTATGCTCTGGATGTCCACGCCCAGCAGATTGGCCTTGTCGCGGTCTATGTTCAGCTTGGCTTGCAGGCCCTTGAGCTGGGAGTCGCTGGTGACGTCGCGGAAGATCGGGTCGGCCTGCATGCCTTGCTGCAGCTTGTCGGACCAGGCGTTCAGGCTTTCCGCCTGTATGCCCTGCAGAGTGTATTGGTAGCGGCTCTTGCTCTGGCGGCCGCCCAGGCGCAGGTTCTGCGTCGGGTTCAGATAGACGCTGAAGCCGGGCACCGCGCGCAGGTCGCGACGCAGGCTTTCCATGGTCGGGTCCAGCTTGGCGCGCTCGCCGCGCGGCTTGAGCTGGATGAACATGCGGCCGGTGTTGCCGCCGGACAGCGAGGAGGTGACGAAGGCGACGTTGGGATTGGCCTGCACGATCTGGGCGGCGCGCTGCTGCAGCTTGAGCATGGCGTCGAAGGACACGTCCTGCGCCGCCTCGGTGCTGGCCATGATCTGGCCGGTGTCCTCGGTGGGGAAGAAGCCCTTGGGAATGGCGCTGAACATCAGCGCGGTCAGCGCAAAGGTGGACAGCGCCGCGGCCAGGGTCAGCCGGCGATGCTTGAGCGCCAGGTCCAGCGTGCGGCGGTAGCCGTTCAGCACCGCGTCGAAACCGCTTTCCAGCACGGTGGCCACGCGGCCGCGCTGCGCTTGGTGGCCAACGGTGTTCGCGGCCAGGAAGCGCGAGGACAGCAGCGGGATCAGCGTCAGCGACACCGCCGCCGACACCAGCACCGCCAGCGACACCACCACGGCGAATTCGTGGAACAGCAGGCCGATCACGCCCTGCATGAAGAAGATGGGGATGAAGATGGCCACCAGCGACAGGGAGATGGACACGATGGTGAAGCCGATCTCGCGCGAGCCGCGCAGCGCCGCTTCCATCGGCGACAGCCCTTCCTCGATGTAGCGGACGATGTTTTCCAGCACCACGATGGCGTCGTCCACCACCAGGCCCACCGCCAGCGTGATGCCCAGCAGCGAGATATTGTCCAGGCTGTAGCCCAGCCAGTACATCAGGCCTATGGTGCCGATCAGCGAGATCGGCAGCGACAGCGCCGGAATCAGCGTGGCCGCCATGCGCTGCAGGAACATGAAGATCACCATGATCACCAGCGCGATGGTGAGCAGCAGGGTCAGCTTGACGTCGTGAATGGCTTCGCGGATGGACTGCGAGCGGTCGTTGAGCAGGTTCAGCCGCACCGAGCCGGGCAACTGCGCCTGCAACTGCGGCAGCTCCTTGCGGATGGCGTCCACCACCGCCACGGTGTTGGCGTCGCTCTGGCGCATCACCGCCAGCACGATGGAGCGCTCGCCGTTGACCCAGCTGCCGGTCTTGAGGTTTTCCACGCTGTCTTCCACCGCAGCCACATCGGACAGGCGCACCGGCAGGCCGTTGCGGCTGGCGATGACCAGATTGGCGAACTGGGCGGCGTTTTGCAGCTGGCGGTTGGCCTCCACCGTCATCAGCTGCGATTTGCCCTCCAGCGTGCCCACCGGGGTGTTGGCGTTGGCGGCGCGGATGCTGGCGGCCACATCGTCCAGCGTCAGATTGCGCGAGGCCAGCTTGCCCGGATCGGCCTTGATCCGCACCGCGAAGCGCTTCTGGCCGAAGATGTTGACCTGGGCCACGCCCTTGAGGGTGGCGATATTGGGCGACAGCCAGTTCTCGGCGTAGTCGTTGAGATCGGACAGCGACATCGCCGGCGAATTGAGC
Organism: Chromobacterium sp. LK1; assembly: GCF_001043555.1. NCBI lineage: Bacteria > Pseudomonadati > Pseudomonadota > Betaproteobacteria > Neisseriales > Chromobacteriaceae > Chromobacterium > Chromobacterium sp. LK1. The sequence continues at coordinate 71,259 of NZ_LDUI01000028.1, forward strand.
GCCAGCAGCAGCACCGGCGAATCCGCCGGGTTGACCTTGCGGTAGGACGGGGTGGAGGTCATTTCCGTCGGCAGCGAACGCTGCGCGCGCAGCAGCGCCGCCTGCACGTCCACCGCCGCCAGGTCGATATTGCGGTCGTTGTCGAATTCCAGCGTGATCGAGGTGCTGCCCAGGGTGCTGGAGGAGCTGATCACCGCGATGCCGGGAATGGTGGAAAACTGCTTTTCCAGCGGCGCGGCCACCGAGGAGGCCATGCTGTCCGGGCTGGCGCCCGGCAGGCTGGCGGAGACATTGATGGTGGGGGTGTCGAAGCTGGGCAGCGCGGCGATGGGCAGCTTTTGATAGGCAATCAGGCCGGCCACCACCAGGGACAGACACAGCAGCACCGTCATCACCGGACGGCGGATGCAGAGCTCGGAAATGTGCATCACTGGCCTCCGCTGGCCTGGCCGGCCTTGGCCGCGCGCACTTTGTCGCCGGGGCGCAGATTGAGGCCGCCGTTGGATACCACGGTGTCGCCGGCGCTCAGGCCTTTGACGATGGCTTTTTCCTTGTGGATGGCCAGCAGTTCCACCGGCACGCGCTTGACGCCGCCGTCAGCCTGCACCGTGTAGCTGAACTTGCCTTCCGGCCCGGTCAGCAGCGCCGCCACCGGGATGGTGGTGGCCTGCTGGTAGCGTCCGGCGTCCAGCGCGACGTTGACGAACTGGCCCGGCCAAAGCTTGCCGTCCTGGTTGGCGAACTCGGCTTTCAGCGTCAGCGTGCCGTTGGCGCTGTCCACCGCGCTGTCGATGAACACCAGTTTGCCGTCCACGCTGTCGCCGCTGTCCGGCAGCGTTGCGCGCACCAGCAGCGTGCCGGCGGCCTGGGCGTTGCGCACCGCGCCAAGATTGCGCTCCGGCAGGGTGAAGGTGGCGGTGATGGGATGGGTGCGGGTAATGGTCAGCATCGCCGTGGCCATGCCCGGTTGCACCAGTGTGCCGGGATAAACGCCGATCACGCCGATGCGCCCGCCTATCGACGCCCGCAGCGTCTTGTAGTCCAGCGCCACCCGCGCCGCGTCCACCTGGGCGCGGTCGGCGGCGACGGTGGCGCTGAGCGCGTCCATCTTGGATTGATTGGCGTCCACCACGCTTTGCGACACGAAGTTCTTGACCAGCAAATCGCGGCTGCGCGCCAGGTCGCGCTCGGCATTCTTCAACTGGGCCTGGTCGCTGAGCAGCTGTGCCTGGGCTTTCTTCAACTGAGCGGCTTCGGCGGCGGTGTCCAGCGTGAACAAGAGTTGGCCCGGCGTCACCTGCTGGCCTTCCTTGACGTGGACCTTGGCCACCACGCCGGAAACCTGCGGTTTCACTTCCACTTTTTCAATGGCGGTGACATTACCGGTGGCGGACAGCTCTATCGGCAAGTCCTCGGTGGCCACCTTGGCCATGCCAACGGCAATCGGCGGCTTGGCGCGCTGGCCGGCGCCGCCGTCCGTGTTCTTGAGGCCGTAAACGCCGGCGGCGCCGGCCGCGATCAGCAGGCCCGCAACGGTGGCTGCAACGACTCTTCTCTTCATTGTTGTTCTCGCTTTGGGGCGGGCGCTGCCCGCCGTGGATACCAGGTGTCGTCCCATCGAAACCCGATTGGCCGTTCAAGCCCCGCGTCTACGCCGTGCCGGGCGGACTGGGGCGGGAACGCATGCCTCGCCGCCGCGAGCGCTGTTTTCCATTGGCCGGGTGGCTATCCTTGTCCGCGCTTGAATAATGGTATCGCCCGCCAGGGCTTGCAGATCAAGGGGCGCCTGGGCGGCGCGCCGGACGGCGGGCCGGAAAACGGGCTTGCGGCATGCGTGAGGCCGAGCTTACTCAAGCAGTCCGGCTTTCGCCAAGCGCTAAAGCGTTAATGATTTTGGAAAAGCTTGTTTTAATAAAAATAAGAAAAAACAGATATTCCCTTGTTGTAATTGTATAGGCTGATATCCACGGCCATGAGCATTACTTATGACTGGCAATAAGTTATTGAATGGCTTGATGGTGTCGGACAAAAAACATTGTGAAATCATAGTGCTGCCACAGCAAATATAGGCTTGGATAATCAATTTGCGACGAAAACGTTAAATCGCTCGCCGCAGCGCCGTGCTTAGCACTTGAAGTATTCAAAATCCTCAGCGCATAATGGCCACCAACCACTCTGGATACAATCGAGTGAAGATTCTGATCATCCCGCGATAGTCGACGGGATAGACAATACATAGGAGAGTAGGCGAGATGGCAGATAAAAAATCGCTACAGACAATCGCGGCCGCGGTCACGCTGGCCCTGACATCCGGCGCTGCGCTGGCCGCCGTGTTGCCCGCCGGCACCAAGCTGGCCGCCAAGCAGGAACTGGTGCGCTCCAACGGCTCCGAGCCGGAGTCGCTGGACCCGATGGTGGTGGAAGGCGTGCCGGCCAACATCATCACTCATGACCTGTTCGAAGGCCTGACCGCCACCGACAACGAAGGCAAGCTGCAGCCGGGCGTGGCCGAGTCCTGGAAACAGACCGCGCCGACCACCTGGGTGTTCAAGCTGCGCAAGAACGCGAAATGGTCCGACGGCAGCGGCGTCACCGCCGACGATTTCGTCTACGGCATCCGCCGCCTGGTGGACCCGAAGCTGGCCGCTCCCTATGCCGGCACCTTCGGCATCTTCTTCCTGAATGGCGAGGCCATCGTCGCCGGCAAGAAGCCGGTCACCGCCATCGGCGTCAAGGCGCTGGACAAGTACACCGTGCAAGTGGACACCGCCTTCCCGGTGTCCTACCTGCCTGAGCTGATGTCCAATGCCCAGCTGGGCCCGGCGCCCAAGGCGGTGATCGACAAGTTCGGCAAGGACTGGGTCAAGCCGGGCAAGATGGTCAGCAACGGTCCCTTCGTGCTGAAAGACTGGCAAGTCAACAGCAAGGTGGTGATCGAGAAGAACGCGCAGTACTGGAACGCCAAGAATGTGCAGCTGACCCGCGTCAGCTTCCTGCCGATCGAAGATCAGAACGCCGACCAGAAGCTGTTCCAGTCCGGCCAGACCGACATGACCTACGAGATCCCGCCGGGCAGCTTCGACAAGCTCAAGAGCTCCATGCCCAAGGATCTGAAAACCTCCACCATCCTCGGCCTGCGCTACTACAGCCTGAACAACCGGGACCCGCTGCTGAAGGATGTGCGCGTGCGCAAGGCGCTGTCCATGGTGATCGATCGCGATCTGATGACCAAGAAGATCACCGGCGACGGCCAGCTGCCGTCCTACAGCGTGATGGTCAAGGGCGTGCACGGCGGTCTGCCGACCAGCTACGACTGGGCGCAATGGCCGATGGCCAAGCGCGTGGACGAGGCCAAGAAGCTGCTGGCCCAGGCCGGCGTCAAGCCGGGCACCACGCTCAAGCTGTCCTACAACACCAGCGACTACCACAAGAAGATGGCCATCTTCGTGGCCTCCGAGTGGAAGAGCAAGCTGGGCTTCAACACCTCCATGGAAAACATGGAGTTCAAGGTATTCCTGAAGAAACGCCACGACGGCGACTACCAGGTGGCGCGCAACGGCTGGCTGGCCGACTATAACGACGCCACCACCTTCCTGGCGCTGGTTCAGTGCGGCAACACCCAGAACGACAACTTCAACTGCAACAAGAAAGCGGATGAGTTGATCAAGCAGGGCAATGAAAGCACCGATCCGGCCAAGCGCACCCAGTTGCTGACCCAGGCCACCAAGCTGGTGATGGACGACTACCCGATGATCCCGGTGCTGCAGTACACGCTGCCGCGCCTGGTGAAACCGTATGTGGGCGGCTACTCGCTGAAGAATCCGGTGGATCGTTACCGCAGCAAGGATCTCTACATCATCCAGCATTGATCGCCGGCCCCGCGCCGACGCCTGCACGCCTCCAGTCCCCATGTGGGATAGGGGGCGCGCCGGCACGCGCGCTCGGCCTTGATCAGGAGACGGGGGCAACCCCGGTGTGTTGAGCGGGCGGCCGTCGCAGACGGCGCCGCCCGCCCGTGACTATCGGTGTCAATCGCCGTTGCTCCGTCCGCCGCCCGCGCATCGCGCCGGCGGCGCGCGGCGGAACGCGGCGAGTCGGAGTATCTTGCAATGTGGTCCTATACCTTGCGACGCGTGCTGTTGACGATCCCAACCGTGTTGGCCGTCATCACCGTCTGTTATCTGCTGCTGCACATGACCCCCGGCGGCCCCTTTGACGGGGAGCGCAAAGTTTCCGAGGCGGTGTTGGCCAACCTACAGGCCAAATACCATCTCGACCTGCCCCTGTGGCAGCAATACCTGTATTACCTGAAGAGCCTGCTGCAAGGCGATCTGGGCGCTTCCTTCCGTTATTCGGACTGGAGCGTCAACGATCTGGTGGCCGAGGCGCTGCCGGTGTCGGCGGCGATAGGCGGCAGCGCCATCCTGATTTCGCTGGTGATAGGCGTGGTGCTGGGCATCATCGCCGCGCTGCGCCAGAACAGCGCGGTGGATTACCTGGTGATGCTGATCAGCAATATGGGCAGCGCCTTTCCGTCCTTCATCATCGGGCCGGTGCTGGTGCTGATCTTCGCCGTCACCCTGCACTGGCTGCCGTCCGGCGGCTGGAACGATTTCGATCCGCGCTACATGATCCTGCCGGTGGCGCTGCTGACCTTCATCAACGTGGCCACCATAGGCCGGGTGATGCGTGGCAGCCTGATCGAGGTGCTGGGCAGCAACTTCATCCGCACCGCGCGCGCCAAGGGCCTGCCGATGCGCACCATCATCGTCCGCCACGCGCTCAAGCCGGCGCTGATGCCGGTGGTGACGCTGCTGGGGCCGCTGACCATTTCCTCGATCACCTCCGCCGTGGTCACCGAGTCCATCTTCTCGCTGCCCGGCCTGGGCAAGCTCATCGTCAACGGCGCGGCCAACCGCGACTACACGCTGGTGCTGGGCCTGGTGGTGCTGGTGACGGTGATCGCCGTGGTGCTCAATCTGCTGGTCGACCTGGCTTACGCCTTCCTCGATCCCAAGATTCGCTATTGACGCGCGTGACCGCGAAGGATTTCCCATGTTGAGAAGCAAACAGAAGCAAGCGGCGATCGCGCTGGAGACCCGCCTGGACGACGCCGCCGTAGAAGGCCGCAGCCCGTGGCGCGACGCCCGCATCCGCTTTTTCCGCAACCGCGCGGCCGTGGTCAGCCTGATCATCCTGTCGCTGATCGTGCTGGCCTGTATCTTTGGGCCGATGTTGTCGCCCCATACCTATGACGACACCGACTGGGACGCCATCAGCCTGGCGCCCACCTGGCAGGGCATGCACTGGTTCGGCACCGACGACCTGGGCCGCGACTTGCTGGTGCGCACTCTGATAGGCGGCCGCATCTCGCTGATGGTGGGCGCGCTGGCCACCATCGCCGCGGTGATCATCGGCGTGCTGTGGGGCGCCAGCGCCGGCTTCCTCGGAGGCAAGATCGACAACCTGATGATGCGCGTCGTCGACATGATGTACGCGGTGCCCTATCTGCTGATCGCCATCCTGATGGTGACCCTGCTGGGCCGCGAGTTCTATCTGGTGGTGCTGACCATCACCATCCTGGGCTGGATGGACATGGCGCGCGTGGTGCGCGGCCAGACGCTGTCGATCAAGTCCAAGGAATACGTGGAAGCGGCGCGCGCCATCGGCGTGTCCACCTCCACCATCATCGCCCGCCACATCGTGCCCAATCTGCTGGGCATCGTGGTGATCTACACTACGGTGACGGTGCCGGGCGTGATCCTGACCGAATCGGTGCTGTCCTTCCTGGGCCTGGGCGTGCAAGAGCCTATGACCAGCTGGGGCGTGCTGATCGGCGACGGCACCAAGACCATGGAAAGCCAGCCCTGGCAATTGCTGTTCCCCGCCGGCATGTTGTCGCTGACCCTGTACTGCGCCAACTATATCGGCGACGGCCTGCGCGACGCGCTGGACCCGAAAGATCGATGAGCCCGAGGTAGATCATTATGAGCATCTTGAAAGTCAATAATCTCGGGGTTCGGTTCCAGACCAACGACGGCATGGTCAACGCCGTCAACGGCGTCAGCTTCGAACTGGGCAAGGGCCAGACCCTGGGCATCGTCGGCGAGTCCGGCTCCGGCAAGAGCCAGACCGTGCTGTCCATCATGGGCCTGCTGGCCCGCAACGGCAGCGCCAGCGGCGAAGTGCTGTTCCACGGCAAAGACCTGCTGACCATGGGCGCGAGCGAGTTGAACGCCATCCGTGGCGACCGCGTGTCCATGATCTTCCAGGACCCGATGACCTCGCTGAATCCCTATCTGACGGTGGAGCGGCAGATGACCGAAGTGCTGGAACTGCACAAGGGCATCAGCCGGCGCGAAGCCAAGAAGCGTGCGATCGAATTGCTGGACGCGGTGCGCATTCCAGAGGCGGCGCGCCGCGTCGGCATGTATCCGCATGAATTCTCCGGCGGCATGCGCCAGCGGGTGATGATCGCAATGGCGCTGCTGTGCGAACCGGAAGTGCTGATCGCCGACGAACCCACCACCGCGCTGGACGTGACGGTGCAGGCGCAGATCCTGACGCTGCTGAAAGACCTGCAGCGCGATTTCGGCACCTCCATCATCATGATCACCCACGACTTGGGCGTGGTGGCCGGCCTGTGCGAAAAAGTGATGGTGATGTACGGCGGCCGGGTGATGGAATACGGCGACGCCGACAGCATCTTCTACCACCCCAGCCACCCCTACACCATAGGCCTGCTGGGCGCGCTGCCGCGGCTGGACCATGACGGCAGCGAGCTGGTCAGCATTCCCGGCAACCCGCCCAATATGGCGCACATGCCCAAGGGCTGCCCGTTCTCGGAGCGCTGCACCCACAGCCTGGAGCGCTGCGCGCAAGAACTGCCGCCGCTGCAGGCCAGCAGCCACAACCCGCAGGTGATACGCGCCTGTCACAAGCCGGCCGCCGAGCTGGCGCAAGCAGCCCAGGAGGTGGCCCATGTCTGAACAAGCCAAACAACAGGCCATTCTTTCGGTGCGCGATGTCAAAGTGCACTTCCAGGTCAAGGGCGGCGACAGCTGGCCGTGGAGCCCCAAGAAAACGCTGAAGGCGGTGGACGGCGTCAGCTTCGACCTCTACGCCGGCGAAACCCTGGGCGTGGTGGGCGAATCCGGCTGCGGCAAATCCACGCTCAGCCGCGCCATCCTCAACCTGATCCCGGCCACCGCAGGCGAAATCGTGTGGATGGGCAAGGATTTGCGCAAGGGCAGCGACAAGGACTGGCTGGCGGTGCGCAAGGACATCCAGATGATCTTCCAGGACCCGCTGGCCTCGCTCAATCCGCGGATGACGGTGGCGCAGATCATCGGCGAGCCGCTGCGCGTGCACAAGCCGGAACTGGGGCCGGAAGAGGTGATGCGCCGCGTCAAGGCGATGATGGCCAAGGTGGGCCTGCGCGAGCAGATGATCAACCGCTATCCGCACGAGTTCTCCGGCGGCCAGTGTCAGCGCATCGGCATCGCCCGCGCGCTGATCCTGGAGCCCAAGCTCATCATCTGCGACGAGCCGGTATCGGCGCTGGACGTGTCCATCCAGGCGCAGATCATCAACCTGCTGAAGGAATTGCAGCGCGAAATGGGCCTGGCGCTGATCTTCATCGCCCACGACCTGGCCGTGGTCAAGCACATCTCCGACCGCATCCTGGTGATGTATCTGGGCCGCGAAATGGAACTGGCGGAAAAGTACGCGCTGTACGACGCGCCGTCGCATCCGTATACCCGCGCGCTGCTGTCGGCCATCCCCATCCCTGACCCGAAGCTGGAAAAGAACAAGGTGATCCAGATCCTGCAAGGCGACCTGCCCAGCCCGATCAATCCGCCGTCCGGCTGCGTGTTCCGTACCCGCTGCCCGCAGGCGGAAGCGCGCTGCGCGCAAGAAACCACGCGGCTGCACCATGTCAGCGAGCAGAGCCAGACCTCCTGCCTGCTGGTCTGAGCAAGCGCGAGCCCGATGCAAGACCGCCCTTCATGGGCGGTTTTTTCATCTCCGGGCCCGGCCTTCGCTATAGTGGCGGAGCGGCCTAACCATACATTCGAACATGAAGAACACGCTCAAAATCGCTACCGGCCTGCTGGCCGCGCTGGCCCTGGGGTACTCGGCGCTGCTGTGGGCCGATTCCGACGCGCTGTGGAATATCGTCAGCCGGCAATGCCTGCCCAATCAGCAAGCCAGCGGCCAGCCGGCGCCCTGCGCCGAAGTGGACCTGGGAGGCGGCGAAGCCGGCGGCAGCGCGGTGTTGAAGGACCGCAACGGCTGGCTGCAATACCTGTTGATTCCCACCGCCCGCGTCAGCGGCATCGAAAGCCCGGAACTGCTGAACGAGCGCGCGCCGGACTACTGGGGCGCGGCCTGGCGCGCGCGCCGCTTTCTGGAGCAGCGCTACGGTCAGGCGATTCCGCGCGAATTGCTGTCGCTGACCGTCAACTCCCAGTACGGGCGCACCCAGAACCAGCTGCACATCCACATCTCCTGCACCGACGCCACCGTGCGCCAGCAACTGGAAGACCTGAAGGACAGCTTGGGCCCAGAGTGGCGCGAACTGCCGGTGGAGCTGCAGGGCCATGCTTACTGGGCGCGCACGCTGGCGGCGAATGCCGGCGGCGGGCCGGAAGTGGATCCGTTCAAGGCGCTGGCGGCGGGCCTGCCGGAGGCTGGCCTGGAGATGGGGCGCTATGGCCTGGCTTTGGTGGCGACGCGGCTGGCCGATGGCCGCGACGGCTTCATCCTGCTCAGCAGCCGCGCCAGCCTGATCGGCGCCAACCGCGGCTCGGTGGAAGAACTGCAAGATCACGCCTGTCCACAGCTGCGCGCGCCGGCGGCTGCTAATTGACAGTTGGCCGCTGTCGCGTTGCGCCGCCGCGACAAGCCGGTTTAGCCACGCAGGCGGATAGTTCGGGTAAAAACCTTGTGGCGGCAAGGGTTTGCCGGCTTCGATGCGCGAGTGGCTTGAATCAAGGCAGTGGGGCAATTATGCCAATCGCTTTTCAAGTGCGGACAAAGCAGATAGCATCCGTCTGCTTTTAAATAAAAGAGACAAACAGAATGAAAAAATTCGCTCTGACAGCCTTGGCTGCTGCCTGCTTCGCCGCTCCGGTACACGCTTTCGATCTGGGCTCCATGATCAGCGCCGGCACCGACCTGGTGAAATCCGCCACCCTCAGCGACGCCGACGTCAAGGCCATGGCCGCCGAGTCCCGCGTGGTGATGGACAAGCAGAACAAAGTGGCCCCGGCCTCCAACGCCTACTCCAAGCGCCTGACCAAGATGGTCAAGGGTCTGGACAGCGAAGACGGCACCAAGCTGAACTTCAAGGTTTACCTGACCAAGGAAGTCAACGCCTTCGCGATGGCCGACGGCACCGTGCGCGTGTACAGCGGCCTGATGGACAAGATGAACGACGACGAAGTGCGCTTCGTCATCGGCCATGAAATCGGCCACGTGAAACTGGGCCACACCAAGAAGGCGATGCAGCTGGCTTACGCCACCTCCGCCGCGCGCAAAGGCGCCGCCGGCAGCGGCAACGCCGTGGCCGCCAACCTGTCCGAGTCCGAGCTGGGCGGTTTCGCCGAAGCCGTGGTGAACGCGCAGTTCTCCCAATCGCAGGAAAGCGATGCCGACGCTTACTCCGTGGGCTTCCTGAAGCGCCACAACTACAATGTGCAAGGCGGCCCGGCCGCGCTGCGCAAGCTGGCGGAGCTGTACGGCAACGACAGCAGCCTGCTGGGCAGCCACCCGGCTCCTGGCGACCGCGCCGTGAAACTGGAAAAGCAGATCCAGAGCATGTAAGCGGCATCCGCCCGCAAATGAAAAAAGCACCGCCATGGCGGTGCTTTTTTCATGGCCGCGTCAGCCGCTGTTCAAAACTTGCCGCGCGTCGCGAGCCGTCGCACGGTGAGTACGAGCTCAAAATGCTCATGTGCCACGTGTTGTACATTCCGCTTTTTCGCTCGTTTCCATCTGGTCTCGCCTTAGCTCGCGAGATCTTGAGTGGCTGCTTGGAGCGTGTTAGTCATAGATAATTGGCTAAAATGGCTAAAAGAGATATTTTTTCAGATTAGGGCTATTATTGCCTTATCGTCATTATTTTCCCGGCGGGACTGCGATGATTACGGAATTGCCCAGCTTGGACGCCTTGCCGCGTCAGAATGCCTCCCAGGTCAAAAACAAATGGGGGGAGGTCGTGCGCCTGGTTCATCAACAGGGTAGCGTGGCTGTTACCAACCATTCGACCGTGGAGATGGTGTTGCTGGACGCCGCCACTTACCGGCGGCTGGAGAATGCTGTTCAGGCGCTGAAGCAGCGCGAGCAAGCGGCGTTGGACGCGCTGAATCAGCGTTTCGATGCCCGCTTGGCCCAATTGCAACAAGCGGGCACGGCACAGAACGTCGATAGTCTGTTTGGCGCCCAGGGTCAGTTAGGTTCGCGGCCCAAGGCCGGCGACGCGTTTTGAGCGCCGCCGCCGCGCGTCCCTTCATCCTGGTGCTTGCCGGCGTGAACGGCGCAGGCAAGAGCTCGGTGGGTGGCAGCTTGCTGGCCGAGCATGGCTTGTCCTGGTACAACCCGGACAGTTATGCGCGCGAACTGGTCAGACAACTGGGTTTGGACCCGGACAAGGCCAATGGGCAGGCATGGGAATACGGCCGGTCCCGCCTGGCGGCCGCCATTCGCGAGGGCGGCAACTTTGCGTTCGAGACCACGCTGGGAGGCCGGACCATGGCGGACATGCTCGCCGCAGCGGCTGGCAGCCACAATGTCATGATGCTGTTTTGCGGCCTGGACTCGCCGGAACGACACATTGCGCGGGTAGGCTTGCGTGTCGCCCATGGCGGCCACGATATCCCGGAGCACAAGATTCACGAGCGCTGGGTCAGCTCGCGCCTTAATCTGATCAGCCTGTTGCCGCGGCTGGCCCGGCTGCAAGTATTCGACAATAGTGCTGAAGCGGCGCCGGGGCAGGAGATTCCAGACCCGGTGCTGGTGTTGGAAACCGTCAATGGCCGGATGGTGTTTCCTGGGGTGGACGATCTTGCCGCCTTGGCCGCCACTCCGGTCTGGGCCAGGCCCATCGTGCAAGCGGCTATTGAATTGTCGCTGTCGTGAGGTCTCCCGGCCTGCGCAGCGTCAGCCGCGCTGGGCTTTGGGCGGCTTGGCCAAGTGCTTCAAGGCCTGCGCCACCGCCACCAGGCCGAAGCTGGCGGTCACCGTCATCGCCGCGCCGAAGCCGGCGCAGGACAGCCCCTGCGGGCCGCGCGCCTCCGCGGTGTCGCAAGCCTGCTGCGCCGTGTCCGGATAGACCAGTTGTTCGGTGGAGAACACGCACGGAACGTGCAGCTTCTTGCCGGCTTCGCGGCTGAACTGGTGGTGGCGACGCAGGTTGTAGCGCAGCTTGGACAGCAGCGGATCGTAAGTGACCTCGCCCAGGTCCGCCACCCGGATCTGCGTCGGATCGGTCTGACCGCCGGCGCCGCCGGAGACGATGAAAGGCTGGCGGCGGCGCACGCACCAGGCCGCCATCGCGGTCTTGATGCGCAGGCTGTCTATGCAGTCGATGATGAAATCGTAGCCCTGGCCCAGCATCTGCTCCAGATTGTCCTCGGTGACGAAATCCTCGATCTCCACCACCTGGCAGACGGGGTTGATCGCGCGCGCGCGCTCGGCCAGCGCGCTGACCTTGGCCATGCCGTAATTGGGGTCCAGCGCCGGCAATTGGCGGTTGGTGTTGGACTCGGCCACATTGTCCAGATCGATCAGCGTCAGCTTGCCGATGGCGCTGCGCGCCAGCGCCTCCACCGCCCAGGAGCCGACGCCGCCGACGCCGACCACGCAGACGTGGGCGGCCTGGAAGCGGGCCAGCGCCTCCGGTCCGTAGAGACGGGCGATGCCGCCGAAGCGGCGTTCCAGATCAGCGTTGTGGGTGTCCATGCCTGCAATCGTCAATATTCAAATCGGCGAAGGATACTGCAAGCTCCGGCCGCTGACCAGTGCCGCCGCCGCCGGCGCGGCCTTTGTCCCTGCTCAAAAAAATCCAGCTTAAGTGACTGATTGCTGGGAACCTTTCACCGCCGGGACTATCCTTCAACTCAGGTCGGCCATGAAGCGCTTCCTGCGCTTCCTCTGGCCGGCCGGCCTTTGTCACAGCAAGGGAGATTCCCATGAAGCAGCAAAGATTCGATATTGATCTGGACAAGCATTACAACGCCACCGTCGTGGTCGCCTGCGAGGAATGCGGCCATGAACTCCGCCAACATCTCAAGTCCCTGCATCCCGACAGCGTGTTGCGCTGCCACTGCGGCGCCCACATGGCCGTGAGCCCGCTGACCGTTCAACAGGCCGAGCGCCGCGTAAGCGAGATCAAGCAATCGTATCGAATCCACTAAGCCACTGCTGACAATCTGAGAGTGTCTCCGCCGGCCGTTTCGGGTCGGACTTGCCGGGCATAACCCGGCCTCCCGCAGCAGCAACACGGCGACCGCAAGGTCGCCGTTTGTATTGGCCGTTCTTGAGCGGCCGGTCCATCAATCCGTGGCCAGATGCGCGTCGTAGTCGCGGAAACCGTCCTCCACCGCCGGCAGGATGTCGACGAACTCGAAAAAGGGTTCGGTGACGAGCCGGCTGTCGCGCAGCGCATCGATCAGATAATAGAAGTCCTTGATCGATTCGGTCTCGAACAGCGCGATATCGCTGCAGCGGGTGGTGAAGGCCTCGGCGTCGAACCAACGCATGCGCACCGCCGGGTAGCGCGCATAGATAGGCTTCAGGGTTTCCGTTTCGAAGCGCCGGCGCTCGGGCCTGCTCAGACGCAGCCAGTTGGGATGGACGCGCAGCAGCGCGAAGAAGGCATAGCTTTGGCTCATGATTCCGCTTTCATTGAGGATGGACGACGCTTTCAATGTATCCGCCCTTGTCAGCGGGTAAAACTCGTGTTCTGCTAAGCCTTTGTCGCCGTCTTTCCGCAGTTGGCCCCATGGCCGCGGCGCAAGCCTTCCCCCCTTACGGACCGCCGCATGCCGATGATCCCGCAAGCCCGCAAACAGCCCGGCCAAGCTCGCTCCCGCCACGTGGTGGCGGCGATTCTGGAGGCGACGGCTCGCATTCTGGAGCGCGACGGCTATGCCGGACTGACCACCAACAGGGCGGCGGAACTGGCCGGCGTAGGCATAGGCTCGCTCTACCAGTACTTTCCCAACAAGCAGGCGCTGGTGGCGGCGCTGCACCGCCGCCACGGCGAGGAAACGCTGGCGACGGTGCGCGAGGCCTTGCGGCTGAGCGCCGGCCAGCCGTGGCCTGCGCAACTGGAACAACTGGTGTCGGCCTGCCTGCGTCTGCATCTGGCCGCGCCGGGCCTGTACCGGGTGCTGGAGCGGGAGTGGCCGCAGTTCGATTTGCCGCCGGCGGACAATCCGCTGGACCTGGAGCTGTTGGCCTGCGTGGAGGCTTGGCTGGCCGATAGCGGCTTGCCCGCCGCGCGCGCGCCGCGCCTGCTGCGCATGGCGGATAGCCTGCTGCATGGCCTGGCGCTGGACGCGGGCGCGGAGCAGGCCGAGTTGACGCGCTGCATTGCGGCGGCGCTGAGCGCTTACCTGGCCTTGCCGGCCGATGGCGACAAGATTTCCACCTTATGAAGGAGCGAACCATGCAATGGATTGATGTGCGCAGCGACACCGTGACCCAGCCGACGCCGGCGATGCGCGAGGCGATGTTCAACGCCGAGGTGGGCGACGACGTCTACGGCGACGACCCCACGGTGCGGGCGCTGGAACAATTGGCGGCGGAGAAGCTGGACAAGCAGGCGGCGTTGTTCGTGCCCACCGGCAATTTCGGCAACCAATTGGCCATCTTCACCCACTGCCAGCGCGGCGACGAGGTGATTCTGGAAGAGGGCTGCCACATCGTCTGGCACGAAACCGGCGGCGCGGCGGTGATAGGCGGCGTGCAACTGCGCACCGTCGCCGGCGTGGACGGGGTGATGACGCCGGAGGCGATAGAACAGCGCATCCGCGTCGGCGAGGACATCCACTGGCCGCGCACCGGCTTGATCTGTCTGGAAAACGCGCATTGCAACGGCCGGGTGATCCCGCTGGCGGCGATGGCGGCCAGCGCCGAAGTGGCGCGCCGCCACCAGGTGCCGGTGCACCTGGACGGCGCGCGCATCTTCAACGCCGCCGCCCATCTGGGCTGCGCAGCGAGCGAGATCGCCCAATACGCCGATTCGGTGATGTTCTGCCTGTCCAAGGGCCTGGCCGCGCCGGTGGGCTCCATCCTGGCCGGCGACGCCGATTTCATCGCCCGCGCGCGCCGCAACCGCAAGCTGCTGGGTGGCGGCATGCGCCAGGCCGGCGTGATCGCCGCGCCCGGCATCGTGGCGCTGAACGAGATGGTGGAGCGGCTCAAGGATGATCACGCCAATGCCCGCTACCTGGCCGAGCGGCTGGCGGCGCTGCCCTGCGTCGAGGTGAAGCCGGAGGACGTGCACATCAATATGGTGTGGTTCCGCCTCACCGCCGACATCGACGTGGCCGAACTGATGGCCGCGCTGCATCAGGCCGGCATCAAGGCCAACCCGCCGGAAGGCGGGCTGATGCGCATCGTCACCCACTGGCAGGTACAGCGCGAAGACCTGGACCGGCTGGTGGATGCGCTGCAGCGGGTGTTGTCCGACTGAGCCGTGCCCCGGCGCCGTGGCTCAGCCATGGCGCCGGGCGCCAGGGTCACGCCTGCCGCTCGGGAACGGCCGGCCGCAGCGGCAGGACGGCCAGCGCCAGCGCGGCGTCTATGGCATGGCGCTGAGCTTGCGGCGCCAGCGTTTGCTCCCGGCCATTGCCGCGCAGGATGGATAAGCCCTCGATCAAGGCGACGATGAGCACCGCGCGTTCCCTAAGCACGCTGTCGGGCGCGTCCGCCGGAGCCTCGCGACGCAGCAGCGCGCAGACCCGGTCGGTATAGCCGGCGTAGAAAGTCTTGAGCGCCGCATCGGCGGCCTCGCTGCGGCTGGAGAGCGCCCACAACTCCCAGAGCAGCTTGCAGTCGCCATGCCGCAGCTGCGTTTCCAGCACAAAGTTCAGCGCGCCGGCCAGGCTGGCGGGCGCGTCCAGCATCAGCTCATCCCAGTCTTCC
Source organism: Chromobacterium sp. LK1 (assembly GCF_001043555.1). Classification (NCBI taxonomy): domain Bacteria; kingdom Pseudomonadati; phylum Pseudomonadota; class Betaproteobacteria; order Neisseriales; family Chromobacteriaceae; genus Chromobacterium; species Chromobacterium sp. LK1. The sequence continues at coordinate 86,415 of NZ_LDUI01000028.1, forward strand.
AGGTAGCGCGCCATGACGCCTGCCATCACCGCGTCGATGTTCTTGAAGTAGTACTGGACATGGCTGATGCCCACCCCGGCTTCCGCCGCGATGGCGCGCATGCGGAAGCCCTGTCCGCCGTCGCGGGTCAGCACCCGCATCGCCGCGCGCAGAATCGCCTCCCGTCTTTCCTCTCCCTTGGCCGACATCCTTCCTCCTTCGTGATCGTCCGACATTACTGATGCGCCAGTTTAATTGTTCAAACGACCAAGTTCATGTTTTAATATTGGTCAATTGACCAAAACTGGGGTGAGGCATGACTTCTTCAAGCGTTGTTCTCGTTGGCGGCAGCGGCGTGGTGGGCGCGCAAGTGGCGGCCTTGCTGGCACGGCGCAGGCCGGATCTCAAGCTCGTCATCGCCGGCCGTCGTCTCGACGCGGCCCAAGCGGTGGCGCAGCGATATGGAGCCGAGGCGATGGCGATGGAGGTGGACGCGCCGGCGTTGCCGGAATCTCTCCAGGGCGCGCTCATCGTGGGCTTGGTCAACGATGGGCATGACCGGCTATTGCGGCTGGCGCTGGCCCAAGGCCACGCCTACCTTGACGTCACCCGCTGGACGGAACGGCAGAAACAGGCGCTGCTGACCGTGGCCGCGCATGGGCATCCTCGCGCGCCGGTGGTGCTGTCATCGGCCTGGATGGCCGGCGTGGCCAGCCTTGTGGCGCGAGACGCGGCGAGGGCCGTCGCCGAGGTCGAGCGCGTCGGCATCGACATTTTGTTCGCGATGGCGGATCAGGCGGGGCCGAATTCCACCGCCTACATGGACCGCCTGTCCGAGCCGTTCCACACCATGGCAGGGGGCGAATGGGTCAAGCGCTGCGGTTTTCTCGATGGCCGCGTCGCGGACTTCGGCGCTGGCGGACGCCACCGGGTTTACCGTTTCGATACCCCGGATCAAGCGAATCTGCCGGCCATCGTCGGCGCCGCGCAGGTGGATGCGCGCATAGGCTTCGACGACGGCAAAGCCACCGCCTTGCTGCATCTGCTGGTGCGCAGCGGCATATGGCGGTTGCTGTCGCGGCCGATGTTCAATAGCGCGAGGCAGGCGCTGCTCTATAATCCGGGGCCGGGCGCGGCTCACCGCATCCGCATTGCCGTCGCGGGCAGGGACGCCGCCGGCCGGCCGAGCGGAACAACCGTGCAGCTGGCGGACCCGCTGGGGCAAGCGCATCTGACCGCCTTGGGCGCCGTTTTGCAGATCGAGCATCTATTGGGGGCGGACGCGCCGCCCGCCGGCGTCTATCTGGGCGAGGCGCTGCTGGACCCCGAGCACGCCTGCCGCCAGTTGCGGGCGGAAGGGGTGGAGATCACCGCGGTCTGAACTTCGGGTGCCGGGGCGTGGCGCATTTGGCGTTGGCGGCGCGGGGTGCTAACCTCGCGGCCATTGATTCGCAACCGTGATGACGCCGATGTCCGACTATAACGCCCCCGATTCCCACGCCTGGCTGGAAAGCCTGGACGATCCCGCCGCCGCCGCATGGGTGGCCGGGCAGAACGCGCGCGCGCAGGCGCTGCTGGACGCCGATCCGCGTTTCGCCGGCCTGCGCGACGAAATCCTCGCCCATCTGCGCGACACCCGCCAGATTCCGTTCTGCGCCGAGCACGACGGCTGGCTGTACAACTTCCACCAGGACGAAGCCCATCCGCGCGGCATTTACCGCCGCAGCACGCTGGCGGCCTACCGCGCCGCCGAGCAGGACTGGCAGACGGTGCTGGACATCGACGCGCTGGCCGACGAGGCCGGCGAGGACTGGTATCTGGACGGGGTGTCCCACTGCACGCTGGCGCCGCTGCAAGCGATGGTGCACCTGACCGCCGGCGGCGGCGACGCCGGCATCGCCCGCGAATACGATCTGGCCGCCGGCGCGTGGCGGCCGGACGGCTTCAGCTTTCCCGAAGGCAAGAGCCATGTGGCCTGGCGCGATCCGGACAGCGCCTGGGCCTGCCCCGGCTGGCCGGGCGCGCCGCTGACCCGCGCCGGCTACCCGCGCGAAGTGTGGCTGGTGGAGCGCGGCGAGGAAGGGCGGCATGCGTGGAGCCAGGTGTTCGCCGCCAGCGAAGACGCAATGATGGTCGCCGCCTGGCGCTTCCTCGACGCCGACGGCGCGACGCTGGACCTGATCGAGTGCTCGGACAGCTTCTACAGCAAGACCTACCATCTGATCGACGAAGCGCTGGAAACCCACGCGCTGCCGCTGCCGCCCAAGGCGGAGCTGGAGGCCTATCTGCACGGCGATCTGATCGTCAAGCTGGCGGAGGACTGGGACGCCGTCGGGGCCCGCTATCCGGCCGGCGCCTTGCTGGCGGTGGCGCTGGAGCCGCTGCGCCAGGGACGGATAGACGCGCAACTGCTGGTGGCGCCGCAGCCGCGGCTGGCGGTGGAATCGGTGGAGACCACACGCGCCAGCGTGGTGGTCAATCTGCTGGACCAGGTCAAGAGCCGGCTGCTGGCCTTCGACAAGGTCGACGGCGTCTGGCGCGAGCGCGCGCTGCCCACGCCCAGCGGCGGGGTGATCGAGTTCGCCGATCAACCCTGGGACAGCGACATCCTGTGCTACAGCTTCAGCGATTTCCTGACCCCGACCGGCCTGTACCGGCTGGACGTGGCCAGCGGCCAACAGGAATGCCTGCGCCGTCAGCCGGAGGCTTTCGATCCGGCCGACTTCGTCGCCGAGCAATGGCAGGCGCGCGCGCCGGACGGCGAAAGCATTCCCTATTTCGTGGTGCGCCGCCGCGACGCGCCGCTGGACGGCGCCACGCCCACCTTGCTGTACGGCTACGGCGGCTTCGAAGTGCCGATGATGCCTTACTACGTGGAGAACTTCGGCCCGCACTGGCTGCAACGCGGCGGCGCCTTCGCGCTGGCCTGCATCCGCGGCGGCGGCGAGTTCGGCCCCGGCTGGCACCAGGCGGCGCAGGGGGTGAACCGCCAAGTGGGCTTCGACGACTTCATCGCGGTGGCGGAAGACATGGTGGCGCGCGGCCTGACCGCGCCGGCCAAGCTGGGCATAGAGGGCGGCAGCAACGGCGGCCTGCTGGTGGGCGCCTGCATGACGCAGCGGCCGGAATTGTTCGGCGCGGTGGTGTGCGAAGTGCCGCTGCTGGACATGCTGCGCTACACCGAACTGTTGGCCGGCGCCAGCTGGATAGACGAATACGGCGATCCGGAGGATCCGGCGCAGCGGCCGGCGCTGGAGGCGTATTCGCCCTACCACCGGCTGCGCGGCGATCTGGCCTATCCGCTGGCCCTGTTCACCACCAGCGCCAAGGACGACCGGGTGCACCCGGCGCATGCGCGCAAGATGGTGGCGCGCATGCAGGAACTGGGCCACGACGCGCTGCTATTGGAAACCGAGGCCGGCGGCCATAGCGGCAACGCCGGCCAGGAACAGACCGCGCAGGAACTGGCGCGGGTGCTGGTCTATCTGTATCAGCGGCTGATGGATTGAGCGGAGGCGGGCGCCGCCGCCGCCGCCAGCGCCGGCAGCTCCTCCAGGAAGGCCGCGCGCGAGCGCACGCCGGCGGTGCCCGGTTCTTTCTTGTCGTCCTGGATCAGGCGCACGAAGACCAGCGAGCGTTCGCCCTTATTGGCCCAGCCCACGTACCAGCCGTAGGGATGTTCCTCGTCGAACTCGCCGTCCGCCTTGCGCGGATAGGCCATGCCGGTCTTGCCGTGCGCCTGCCAGCCGTCCGCCGCCGCGCTGGCCTCGGCGATCTTCATCGTCAGTTCCTGCGCGCGCTTGGATACCGGCAGCTCAAGATTGACCAGCTTGCGCAGGAAGGCCAGCTGTTCCAGCGGCGACACCTGCAGCGAGGAGGCGATCCAGGCGCGCTCCAGCCCATTGTGCTTGCCCGGGTCGCCGCTGAAATCGGCGTTGCCGTAGCCGAAGGCGTCGGCGTAACGGCTTAGCCGCGCCTCGCCCAAGGCCTGGGCGATCCGCTGCGAATACCACACCACCGAATATTTCAGCCAGCGCACCGGATCGGTGGGCTGTTTCCAGTTGTCGCCGCCCCAGTCCACATCGCCGTTCCGATACGGCAGCGCCGGCTGGTGCTCGCTCAGGAGGAAGCCGGAGTCGAAGCCCATCACGCTGAGCGGCAGCTTGAAGGTGGAGGCCGGGGTGTAGCGCTGTTCGCAGCTGCCCTGTTGCAGCAGGATGTCGCCGCTCTTGGCGTCGGCCAGCAGTGTGCACAAGGTGGCGGCGTGGGAGGGGAGGCTGAACAGGCCGGCGCTGAGCAGGCAGGCGGAGGCAAGGCGTAGAGTGGTCATGGCGGTTTCATCTATTGGTTTGGGTGCGGCTTGGCCGCGGCCAGCTGTCTGATCGAAAAACGCCGCCAGAAGTTCCATGCCCGGTCCGGACTAGCGCGCTTGCTGCCGTTTCAGCCAATCGGCGGGCGGCGAGCCCAGCCTTTGCGCGAACACCCGGCTCAGCGCGGCCGGGCTGGCATAGCCCACCTGGGCGGCGATGCGCTTGAGCGGCTGGCCCTGTAGCAGCATGTGACGGACCACGGCCAAGCGCCAGTCGGTCAGGTAGTCCAGCGGCGGCAGGCCCACTTGTTGCCGGAAGCGAGCGGCGAAGCGCGCGCGCGACATGCCGGCCTGTTCCGCCAGCAGTTCCACGGTCCAGCCGCGCTCGGGGCTGGCATGGATGGCGTTGACGGCGCGCGCCAGCTTGGGGTCCGACATGGCGGCGAAGATGCCGCTGTGGATCTGGCCGGCGTCTATCACCACGCGTATCGCCTGGATCAGGAAATACTCCATCAAACGGTCCAGCGCCGCCTGGCGGGCGAAGCGCTCGGAGAAGGCCTCGTCGAACAAGAGCTGCAGCGTGGACAGCAAGCCCGGCGCGTCGTCCAGATACAGCACCAGGCATTCCGGCAGCGCCAGCGCCAGCGGCCCGCCGGTCTGGAAGCCCAGGTCCAGCTTGGCGCAGACCAGGTCGGCGCCGCGTTCGCCCTCCGGCAGCAGGGTGTGGGCGCTGGGGCGCGGAAACAGCAAGGCGCAGGGGCGGTCGGTGTCCAGCACCAGAACGTCGCGCAGGGTGCAGCGCAGGCGGCCGCCCTTGAGCAAGTGCAGATGACCGGCCATTGCGCCAGGGTCGAAGTCGGCCAGATGGCATAGATTGCCATGATGGAACACGCGCGCGGAGAAGGCGCTTTGCTGCAGCAAGGGCGTCAACAAGTCCATTTCGATACGATCTGCAAAGTTTTCGAGACGATAGACCGCTGATTGTATTGCAAGATGGCTCCTGTGCAGTCCCCATTGTCGTTCAACCCGAGAGTCAGGAGCCCATCATGCCCCGCATCCCCACCGTAGACCGCCATCAAGCCAGCCCGGAACTGGGCGCCACTCTGGACGCCGTCAAGGCCAAGCTGGGCAAGGTGCCCAATCTGTTCGCCACCTTCGCCCAGTCTCCGGCAGTGCTGAACGCCTATCTGGGCTTCTCCGAAGCCCTGGCCAAGGGCAAGCTCAGCGCGCGCCAGCGCGAGGTGATCGCCTTGGCCGCCGCCCAGGCCAATGCCTGCCAGTACTGCTTGTCCGCCCATAGCCTGATGAGCAAGGGCGCTGGCCTGAGCGAGGCCGACATCCAGGCGGCGCGCGCCGGAGAGGCCGCCGACGCGCAAACCGGCGCGATCGCCCGGCTGACCGCGCAAATCGTCAGCCAGCGCGGCGTGTTGTCCGATCAGGACCTGGCCGCGGCGCGCGCCGCCGGCGTCGACGACGGCCTGCTGGTGGAGGTGATCGCCGCGGTGGCGCTGAACACGCTGACCAATTACGCCAATCTGATCGCCGGCACCGAGATCGATTTCCCGGTGGTGGACTTGTAGACGACGGTTGCCGCTGATTGAGCACGGCGGAGGCTTGGCCGGCGTACTTGGGTATGCCGGCGGCCTCGGCCGTTTTCGTGCTGACCTTGTCCCGCTCAGCAGTGCAGCCGGGCGTGACGCTGGCGCAGCGCCTGCGGCGCAAAGGCCGGCGCGGCGGCTTCCGGCGCGCGGCAGCATTGTTCGGCGCAGTCGCTGAGGCGTTCCAACTGCCGCTGCAGCGCGGCGGCGTCGCAATGCGCCAGCGGCTGGCGGTTCCACAGCACCCAGTCCTGGCTGTGCGCGGATTGGCCTATCACCGGCTTGAGCGGGTCGTCGCTGAACAGGTTCTGCCGCAGCGGCGGCGCGTCCGCTTGCGCCTGCTGCGGCGACAGGCAGCAGAACATCAGCAGTTGATGCGCCGGCTGTTCGCTCAGATGCAGCGCGTGTTCGCCCACTTGCAGGGTGAACAGCGCGTTGTCGATCTGTTCCGGCGGCTGCAGCGATAGGGATTGGCAAAGTTCGGCGACGGCGTGTTGGAAAGGCGTGGGCATGGTTTTTCTTTTTTGGATGAGAGAAGGGAAGCCGGCCGCGCGCGGCGGCCGGCGGCATGGCGCTTATTCCGAGCGCTGTGGGCGCTTGGTCAGCAGTTGCTGCATTACCGTGGCGTACTGAGCACGCCACGGTTCCACCGTGACGGGTTTATCCGCCGGCGAGGAAGGTTGCCCGGCTGACGGGTCCGCAGGGGCTGCGGGCTCATCCAGCCAGCCTTGCAGCAGCGCTCCGCCAATCGCGGGCATGGTTTTGGCCAGTTGGAGATCGGTCATCTGCCACAGCGGCGCGGAAATCTCGATGGAGGTTTTACTGAACGCGCTGCCGGTGCCGGTATCGGCATGGCGATGGCTCAAGGCCAGGGTGCGCATCGCCTCGCTTCCGCACTGCTTGAGCGGCCCTTCCGGCAATTGCGACAACATCTCGCGGTGCAGGCGGGTGACGTCTGCGCCGCTGGCGTGCAGCGCGTGCAGGTCTTGATCGCTGGGCAGCGGCAATTGCTTCAGGGTGTCCTTGATCAGCGCGGCAATCTCGATGTGGCTGAGCGAGTCCGGCGCCATCTCTCCATGCGCCATCTGTTGTTTCACGTTCTGCAATTTCTCGTGCGATGCAGGCACGCGGAAGGCGCCGTCCATATTGCGCTTATCCGCCAGGCTGTCCTGGAACGTATCGCACAGGCGGCAGAAATTGGTGGCGAACGACGCGTTGAGATGGGACACGGGCGCTTGCTGAGCGCTGGCCTCGGTTGGCTTGGCCTGGCCGGCCAGCGTGCGCACCCAGTCCGGAATCGCGCCGAAGAAGCGGGAGACCCGGCCGCACAGCGGCTGGAAGAAACGGCGCACATCGGACAGGCACTCGCTCAAGACCGCGTGGGCCTTGCCGCGGCTTTCGGCGCTGTCGTCGATGCGCACCGGCTTGCCGTTGAGGCTGCCGGTTTGGGCTACGGGGGTTTCGGGGGCCTGGGCCGGGGCGTGGGCTTGGCCGGCATTGGGCCGGATGGAGGTAAAGCCGAGAAATACCATGGTGGCGCTCCAGTGGCGTTGAAATGGGCGCCATTACAGCGCGCCGTTGTAACAGCGGCTTTCAGGAAGTGCTCAGAACCTGTTTACGATCTGCTACGCGTTGGCGATACGGCGTTGAAACCGAGCTCAAAATGCTCATGTACCAGGTGTACATTCCGCTTTTTCGCCCGTTTTCGCCTTGTCTCGCCTTAGCTCGCGAGATCGTAAACACGTTCTCAGAACCTGTTTACGATCCGCTGCACGTCGGCGGGATGGATAGAAATGGGCGTTGAAACCGAGCTCAGTGCTCATGTACCACGTGTTCTCAGCCGCAACGCCTTGTCTCGCTCTTGCTCGAGAGACTTTGGAACAGGCTCTCAGCCCGGTTCTTGGTCCGGCGCTTCCATCGGCGGTTCGCCTATCAGGTAACGCGGCCCATCGCCCAGGCTGGCCGCGCGGTCGCCGGGGTTGTACAGCGCACACTGACTCAGCGACAGGCAGCCGCAGCCTATGCAGTTGCCCAGCCGGTCGCGCAGCCGGGTCAACTCGTCTATGCGCTGCTGCAGGCGCGGCAGCCAGTCGGCGGACAAGGCCTCCCAATCGCGCGGCGTCGGCGTGCGCTGGCTGGGCAGCGCGGCCAGCGAGGCGCGGATGTCGTCCAGGCTGATGCCGACGATCTGGGCGGCGCGGATAAAGGCGACGCGGCGCAGCGCGTCGCGCGGGTAGCGGCGCTGGCCGCCGGCGGAACGGACGCTGTGCAGCAGGCCCTGGGTTTCGTAGTAGCGCAGCGCGCTGGCGGCGACGCCGGCACGGCGCGCCAACTCGCCTATGCTGAGCCAGGGGTTGGGCTTGGATGAGGGGGAGGCTGGCATGTCCGGACTCGCTTGACTTAAAGTTGACTTTAACTTTTATCGTGACGGCAGGTTTTTTTCAAGGAGGACGCCATGAACGCGCCAAGCCGTCACACCGAACTGCATGCCTTGCTGGACGCCAACCACGAGTTTTCGCTGATGCACAGCGACACCACCAACCATTGCCCGATGGCGCTGACCGCGCTGGCGGAAATGGGCGCGGAGCCGCATCAACTGCGCACCTTCTTCGATTTCTGGGAAAGCGAGCGCGCCGAGCCGGCCGAGCCGGTGGAATACGATATCGGCTGGCGGCGCTGGGACGCCGCCGTGGGCCGGCTGGACGCCTTCCCGGCCTTGCTGCGGGTGATGGAACAGCGGGTGGCGGCGTGCGGCGTGGACGAAACCGTGCGCGAGGTGTTGGGCAGCCTGCCGTTCTCGCCGGGCGGCGGCGCCTTCCACCCGTTGATCCGGCTGGCCTTCGCGCTGCGCGCCGGCCACGCCGGCGAGGCGGCGGCGGGCCTGGCCTATTATCTGTGCGCCTATCTGCGCCTGCCCGCCGGCCTGGACGCGCAAGCGCCGGCCGCCTCGGCCGAGGCCGGGCTGGAACAGCTGTCGCGGGCGCTGGCCGGCTGGAACAGCCCGGATTACTGGATACACGATCGCTTCGACGCGGTGCTGGCCGATCCGCGCTTTGCCGCGGCGCTGCCCGGCGCGCCGCAAACGCCGGACTGGCTGGATGAATTGGCGCGGGCCGCGCTGCGGGTGTATTGGCAGACCGACAACTTCACCGCGCTGCACATGGTGACCGCGACGCTGGCGCTGCGCGACGTGCTCGAGCACCTGCCCGGCCTGGCGGCGGAGGATTGGCATCCAGCCTTGTGGCGGACCTTCTGCGTCGCCTATGTGTCCATCGGCGCGCCGGCGCTGGAAGCGGCGGAACTGCCGGACGCGCAACCGGCCTGGCCCTTATTGCTGCAGCGGGTGCTGAAGCTGCGCAACGAGCATGTGATCAAGCTGGTGTACGCCTGCCACCGCGAGTTCCAGCGCAGCGGCGATGTCTTCTACCATGCGGCGGCGGCGCGGGCCTTGTGGGACGCGGTGTGAATCACCAGTCCTCCATCTCCTTGGGCACGCCGCCGGACAGGATGGCCTCCTGCATCCATTGCTGCATCATGCCGCCGACGCCGATATTGCCCACCAGCGAGGTCATCAGCGCGGTGTGCAGCGGCGAAGCGGCGTCGACCTGCTCCAGCGTGCGCTGGATCATGTCGTTCTTCTGCTTCAAGGTGGTGAAGGCCAGTTCGCCGGTGGCCGGGTCCTTGAAGTCGGCCAGCAGCTTGCCGACGGCATCGGCGTAGCGCTGTTTGTCCTGCTGCGAATCGCTTGCCGGCGGCTGCAGCTGGCGCAGCGCGGCGAGGAAGGCCACCGCCACCGGGTCGGCATTGAAGTCCGGCCATTTGTGCGGCGGCGGTTCGACCGGCTTGGCGTCGTCGGCCTCCGGCGTTTCCGTCGGCGGCGCGGCGCCGCCGGCGTCTTGCGTCGCGGCCAGCAGCCGCTGCTGCAAGGGAACGATGTCATCGCCGCCGCCGGCGGCGGCGAGGCTCAAGGCGGACAGGTTCAGCGAGGGAATCATTCCGGGCTCCGCTTGGCGGCGGCCAGCGCCGCCAGGTCTTGTTCCAGCCGCGTGATCAACTCGCGCAGCGCTTGTTCCGACAGCGCGCGGCAATCCTGCGGCATCTGCTCCAGGCATTGCAGCAGCTGGCGGCTGGCCGGTTCCACGTATTGCTCCGGCTCGAATTCCGCCGCCTGGTCCGCGCAGCGCATCATGAAGCGCGCGTCGGCGTGGTAATCGATCTGGATCGTGCCGGGCCAGTTTTCCGTCAACAAGGCCATCAGCCGCGGCTGCAAGGCGCGCGCGCGCTTGGGCAGTTGCAGATAGAGGGTGGCGTCCGGCGCGTCGCGGTCGCGCAGCCATTCATCCAGCAATAGCAATAGGGTGTCGGGATGGTCCACCGCCGCGGCCAGCATCGCGCGCGCCTCTTGCTCCAGCCGCTCGCGCCAGCGCCAGGCCATGGCCTGGCTGGCGGCGAAATGACCGGCGGCCTGTTCCAGCGCGGCGAGCATGCCTTGTTGGTAACCGGCTTGGCTGGCTTGTCGGCGCAGGGTCTCCGCCTGATGTTCGGCGTCGCGCAGCACGCGCTGCGCCTGCCGTCGCGCTTCGCGTTCCAGTTGGTCGGCGCGCGCGGCGCGGCGCAGCTGGGCGCGGCGCACCAGCACGCCTTCAACGGCGGTCGGCGGGCGGGGTGTGGGGATGTCTCTGGGCATGTTGTAGGGCCAAGGTCAGAATCAGGGCGTCGGCGGCCGGCTGCGGCGGCGCGGCGTCCACCTCCGGCGGAAACAGCAGCGGCAGCCGCTGCGCCAGCGGGCGCGGCAGCCGTTCGCGCCAGGCTTGCAGGCGGCCGTAGCCGGTGAGCAGCAGCGCGCCGTGGCTGAGCGCCGGCTGCTGCGCGGCGGCGGCGTCCGGCGGCAGCGCCACGGCGGCGAAATCCCGCGCCCAATCCGGCAGCCGCAGCAGGCCCGCCTGCCAGCCCAGGCCGGCGCGCAGCGCGTGGCAGCCCAGCAGATAGGCGGTTTGCGGCAGCCGCCGCCAGTGGCGCAGCCATTGCCGCGCCAGCGGGTCCAGGTCGGCGTCGGCGCAAGCGCTGTCCAGCCGGTAGGCGGCGATCAGCAGCTCATTGGCCGCCGCGCGCGCCGGCGCGGCCGCGGTCAGCGCCGGCGGCAGGGCCAGCCGCCGCGGATGCAGATAGGCCAGCGGATCGAACAGCAGCGCTTGCAGCGCCGGCGAGCGGGCGGCGGGCCGCTTATTCATGTCCGGCCTGCGGCTCGGCGGCCGGCGGCTCGGCGGCGGGCTTGGGCGCGCGGCGCTGCCACAGCCAGGCGGCGGCCGCGCCCAACAGCGCGATCAGCGCCACGCCGGCCATCAGCCAGCTCAGGCCGGAGCCACGCTCCTCCGCCGGCGTGGTGGGCGCTTGCTGCTGCGCCTCGCTGCGCCGCGACAGCACCACCGAGATATTGTCGTAATCGATGTCGGCGAAGCTGTTTTTCAGGAAGCGCTTGATGTCGTTGACCATCTGCTCCGGGTCCACGTCGCGGTCGTACACCGCCAGCGCGGACAAATGGATGGGCTTGGCGGCGCGGCCGCCCTCGCCGGAATCCAGGTCGTAGCTGACGTGCACGCGCGCGGACAGCACGCCGTCCATGGTCTGCAGCGACTGCTCCAGCCGCTGCTCGATGGCGGAATACAGCCGCGCCTTCTCCGCGCGCGGCGAGGACACCAGCGAATCCGCCGGGAACATCTGCGCCACTTCCACTCGCGGCCGCGACGGCAGGTTATAGGCCTTCAGCCAGTCCACGGCGGCGGCGAAGTCCGGCTGCGCTACCGCGATGCTGAAGCCGGTCTTGCCGCGGTCGGTCTTGTCGGCCTCGATATTGTGGCGCTGCAAGACGGCGATCACTTCATTGGCCTGCTGCTGATCCAGGCCCTTGAGCAAGTCCTTCTGCTGGCAGCCGGTCAGCAGCAATGCCAGCAATACGGCTTTGAAACCATGGCGGATCATGAGCGCAGCAGGCTTTCTACCGCGCCCACGGTCTTGCGGGTGAGGGTGCTGATCATCGACACCTCCAGGTTGTAATTGGAGGTGCGCTGCTGCAGTTCCATCAACACGGCGGGGTTGCTCAACAGCCCCGGCTGTTCCAGCCGCTGCAGGATGGCGTCCTTCTCCATGCCAACACCGACGGCGTTTTGCGAGAAGGCCTGGATCAGGCGGTCGTCCAGCGACACGAGATTGTGCTCGGAGCGGGTGATGTCGCTGACCTGGGCGGTCAGCGCGTCCAGAGATTGGGCGGCGATGGGAATCATGGGTGGACTCCTGGAGCGCCGGCGCGCGGCCGGCGCCGGGGTTTAGCGGAAGTTCTGGATGATGGCCGCGTCGATGTCCTTGAACACTTTGACGGTGTTGGATTGCGCGTTGCGGTACAGGTTGTACTCGGACAGCTTGCTCTGGTAGTCGGCCAGCAACTGGGGGTTGGACGGGTTGCCGTTCAGCTTGTCCAGCGCGGTGGTCAGCTCGCCCTGGAGCTTGCTGGTGCCGGCGTCGAACTCCTTGGACATGTCGCTGAGGGTCCAGTCCGGATTGGTGATATCGATTGCCATGGTGGTTTGCCTTTGGTTTACAGGGGTTTGGGGAAATACCAGTGGCCGGTCGCCATCTTGACGTAACCCTGGTTGCCGTACTTGAAGGACTTGCCCTTGAGCCAGTCGTCCTTCAACTCAATGGCGAATTGCACGTAGCGGCCGCCCCACTGGCGGTAGTAGTCGTCGACGAAGCGGCGCGCGCGCAGCAGCTCGCCATCGTCCAGCGCGCCCTGGATCACGAAGGTGACGCCATTGGGCTGCTCGCTGCGGGTGAAGGGCAGCGCCTGGCGCGACAGGCCGGTTTCGGCCTGGCTTGCGGCGGCGGCGTCGTCCACCGGCACGATGTCCACAGCGTCGGCGTAGGGCATCTGCTCGGTCAGCCGCTGCGCCAGCGCCTGGCTGGCCGGGCCGCCCAGCGCGGCGCGCTGCTGGCTGACCCACAGCTGCGGCCGGCGCGGGTTGTCCAGCTGCAAGCGGTAATAGGGCAGGTGCGGGTAGTGATCCGCCAGCCAGCGGCCCATGCGCTCGTTCTCCTGCTGCGGGCTGAGCACTCGCGCCGGGCGGCCGTAGTCGCCGCGCGCCAGTACTTGTCGCGCCCAGGCGCTGTCGCGCTCATTGGCGGCGGCGACGTAGAACACGCCGTCGCGGCCGGGCAGCACCTGGAAGCGCTGGCTGTCGCGTCCCAGCAGCGCGTTCAATTCCGAAGCCTGGCGCTGCGGCGTGTTCCACAGCCAGTAGCCGCCGCCGGCCAGCAGCAGCGCGGCCACCACCGCCAGCGCCACCGCGCCGACGGCGTGACGGCGCGCCGGTTTCTTCTCGGTGGCGGGCGCGGCCAGGCCGTGGCCCAGCACTTCCGGCGACCAGGCCAGATGTTCCGGCCGCAGCGCCAGTTCCAGCGCGCCGACGCGTAGCGGGCGGTTGAATTCGGCCTCGCGCTCGGCGCTGGCCGTGTCCGCCAGTTCGCGCAGCGTGACCCGGCCGGGGTCGGCGCGGTCGATCAGCACCTCGAAATTGACGCCGCCCTGTTCCAGCGGAATGAACAGGGTGTCCGCCGGCAGCTCCGGCAACTGGCCGGCGTCGGCCAGCGCGGCGGAGGGGCCGACCAGGAACAGGGTCTTGCCCGGCTGCAACAGGAATTCGCAGCCGCGCAGCGGGCTGTTGAGCAGGCGAACCACGATGGGGGCCGGCGCGGGATGTGAGATGTCTTCAGCTGCCATGGTGTCTGTCGGTGAGTGCGCAAGGTTCTGCGATGTTTGCATCCACTTTAAGCGCATGCCGGCGTGGATTCCTGATGGAAAACCGATGAAATCTCGGGAGGAAAATCAGATTCGGGGCGGAGGGAAAAAGCATGGCGGCTAACCGCGGGCGCGGCGGCCGCCATGTAAAGGGGGATCGGGGACGGTGCGGGTTTAGAACCTGTTTACGATCTGCTGGCGTCGTGGAGCGTTACATGGTGAGTACACCTTCGAAATGCTCATCTACCGCTTGTACATTCCGCTTTCTCAACCGCAACGCCTTGTCTCGCCTTGGCTCGCAAGATCGTAAATACATTCTTAGCGCTCTTGGGCGCCGGAGGCCCGCGCCGCCATTCTTTGTTCTCTAAGGGCTTGTCGCTCCTTCAATTCATTGATCAGCTTTTCTCCCTCCGGCGAGGCGGCAGCGGGCTTGGAACCCGGCTCCTTGCGCAGTTTTTGGCTCTCTGCGTCGCGCAGTTGCTGGATATCGGCCGCGCTGGCCGCCGCGACCTTGTGCCAGGCGCGCGCCGGGCCGGCCGTCGCGTTGACGGGCGGAGGCGGAGGAGGCGGTGGCGGCGGCGGCGGAATCTGACCGGGTGGCGTTGGCTGCGGCGCGGCGGCCAGGACCGGGGCGGCGGGAGCGGCCGGCGCGGCTTGAACGACGGCGGCCGGCGCTGGCGTCTCCTTGGCCGGCGCGCGCTTGCCGGCGCTGCCCTCCAGACTTTTCTGGAAAGCCTGGAAGGTCTCGGGCGACATCTTCAACATGCGCTGCAGCGCCATCGGATCGCGCTTGGGCGTCGGCGCGGCGTCGGCGCGGGCTGGCCCGCCGTTCGCCTGTGCGATGGCCTGACGCAGTTTGCCCATGGGCCGCGCCGAAGTCTCCGCGCGAACCTGGGGCGCGGCTGGTTCGAAAGCCAAGCGCAATTGGCCGACGGTGCCGCTCGGGAGCGCGGCGGATTGGCTGACGCCGCGCAACTGGGCGGCCCAGGCCGAGGAAGGGCCGGGCTTGGGCGCGGTGGGCGGCGGCGTCGCGGGCAGCGCGCGCGCGGCGGGGGGAAGCGAGCGAATCATGAGAGCTCCTTGCTTGGGGGTGGTGGGGCTGAGCGCAGTTTCTGGTAACGCCGCCACACTTGCTCGGCGTAACGCATGCGCAAGGCGCGGCGCGCGGGCGCGGTGCCGGCGTTGTATGCGCCCACCGCTTCCCAGGAATAACCGTAGCGTTTCATCATCTCGGCCAGGATGGAGGCGCCGACGACCACGGACAGGCAGGCGTCGCCCAGCAACTGCGGTTCGGTGACGCCCAGCTTGCGCAGCCGCGGCAAATGGGTGCTGTTGATCTGCATCAGTCCCAGGTCGCGGCTGCCGTCGCGGTTGCGTCCAACCGCGTCCGGCTTGAGGCCGGACTCTTGCAGCGCGATGGCGTAGAGCAGGTCCGGCGCGATATTGAACATGCGGCCGGCGCGATCCCAGCAGTCCGCGCGCGCGGCGCCGGCGCACAGCAACAGCGCGGACAGCAGACAGGCGCGGATCACGCCGCCTCCGGCTGGGAGGGGAGGGCTTGCTCGGTCAGCGCGCTCAGCCGCGGATCGTGGCGCCAGGCCTTGATCCACAGATAGCCTTCGGCCTGCAGCTGCCGCCAGTGCTGGATGGCGGCTTCCGGACCGTGAGCGGCCAGGATCAGCGGCAGCAGGCTGGAACGCACCTGGCGGCTGTCCACCTTGGCCAGGAAGGCGCGCAGCGCCGGCAGCGCCGCGTCGCCGCGCCGGCAGTAGTCGATATAGCTGTGGTTGAGGGCGAGCAAGCCGGCTTCCTCGCCGGACGCGCGCACCGCCTGCACCAGCTCGTCGGCCTGGGCGTGCTGGCCTTGCAGCGCCAGCATCAGCCCCAGCACGCTTTGCAGCACCGGGTGGTCCTGGCCGTACTGGCACAGCTGGCGCTTGCCCAGCGACACCGCGTCGTCGATGCGGTGCTCGTAATAGGTCAGCCACAGCTTGAGAATGCTGGCGGAGATGCGCGAAGGGTCGCGCTCCAGGCAGGCATCCAGCGCCTGCTGCGCCTGCGCGAGCCGGCCGGACAGGAATAAATGCCAGGCGTGGTAGTAATGGATGTCGATGGCGTCCGGCGCCAGCAGCCGCGCCTGTTCGAACAGCGCCTCCGCCACCGCCTGTTCCGAGCGCATGCTGCTGAGCAGCGCCAAGAGGCCCAGCGCCTGCGGATTGGCGGCGTCCAGCTCCACCGCCTTGTTCACCGCCTGCTGCGCCTGGATCAGCGCCTGGGCCTGGTCGAACAAGCCCAGCTGGGCCAGGGTCAGATAGCACTCGGCCAGGCTGCAATAAGGCAACGCGTGGCAGGGGCCGGCGCTCACGCATTGGCGCAGCAGCGCCAGCGCGCGGCGCAGGCTGGACGGCGTGTGCTGCTGCAGTTCGTGGCGGCCGTTCAGATAGGTGATGGCCATGTCCAGCGAGCCCAGCTCCTGGTTCTGGCCCTGGTTCCAGCGCAGGCCGGGAATGCGTTGCGGCAGCAGGCTGGCCAGCCGGGTCTGCAGCGCGGTGATCGGCTGTTCCGGGCTCAGCTCTATGCTTTCGTGGTGGATCAGCTGATGGCCGGCGGCGCGCACCAGTTCCACCCGCAGCTTCCAGACGCCGCCTTGCTGCAGGGTCTGGCCGGCCAGATAGTAGTCCGGGCGCAGCTGGTCGATCATCGCCACGATGTCGGCGACGTCGCGGCAGTTCTGGGTGATGGTGGCCGGCAGCACGATCAGGCCGAACGGCGAGTAGCGCGACAGGCACTGCACCAGCGCGTCGTGCAGGCTGACCGCGTCCAGTTGCGGGTGAGTGCGGAAGGGCAGCACCGCCACCGAGCATTGCGCCGCCAGCGGCGTGGGCCGGGACACCACCGCCACCGGGCGGCTGAAGCGGTAGCCCTTGCCGTAGACGGTGTCGATGTAGCGGCAGCCCTTGGTTTCCAGCAGGATGCGCCGCAGCGCGTAGATGCAGCGGGTCAGAGATTCCTCATTGACCTCGCCGTCCGGCCAGACGCGGTCCAGCAGCGTGTCCTTGCTGACCAGCTCCCCCGCCGCTTCCAGCAGCGTGGTCAACACCGCCAGTTCCTTGGGAGGGATGCTGATCTGCTGCTCGCGGTGCAGCAGCATGCCGTCGAAGTGCAGAACGAAGTCGCCAAAAACAAATTGCCTGTTCATGAAGCCATCTTTATGTAACGCCATCTTCTAGTTCCTCTTGCGCGCACGGCGCAATAGCGCATGGCGGGCCATGCGGATCGAGTCGACCAATGCCGCGACTTATGTGCTATTCCCCGTAGCGTCGCGTCATGTCGGCGTGTTTTTTGTTCGGTGGATCTGTTGGGTGATTTGCGCTGGTTCTTGGGACCGGCTGCGGATTTCGCATCGCGCGGCGTGTGCTCCGCCGCTTCCCGCCCGCTGTAGCCTGGGATTGCCAGTGTCGTCAACTGGCGGTCAAGGTCTTCTTCCGGTCATAAAAACAGAGAGAGTGGATGGTACTTTTGCCGCCAAGGACCAGCTTGCAAAAAATGTTCAGCGAATGACACGGTTCATCTGTCCTGATTGTTATGTCGTTGGAACGTAAAAATGTTTTTGATTTCCTTTAGATGACAAGTCCATGTGTAGAAATACTACGTGAGGGAGTGCTTGCTACAAATGGGAAAACTCTCAAAAACGCGGCGGCCGCGCGAGCGCGCCGCGCGGCCGTTTTATGCAAGTTCGCCCTTGGGCTTTGGAGTAGTTTGACGCTGTCGCCGAGCACGCGCCGGCGGCCACTCATCACCGTCGTTCTGGCCTCGCCGCCACATCAGGAGCGTTTGAAATGTTGTTTAAGGTTTCGTCGAATCAGAACATCGCCCGATCCAGCTCCGCTGACGCCGCGGCGCCGGCGGAAGCGCTTGCGCCCAGAGAGAAATCGGGGCTGGCGGCGGCGTTCAGCGCTTACGCCAATACCGCTGACGCCACCGTGACCGCGCCGCCGGCGCAGCCCAGCGGCGCCGAGGCGTCGCGCCAGTGGGGCAGCGAAGGCTGCCAGCAAGTGCTGGACAAGCTCGCCAGGATCAAGGCCGAAGGCGCGCCGCCGGGCACCGAGAAGGCGCTGCAGGACTTGCAGCAGGGGCTGGAGCGCTTGCAGGCGAAGCTGGCGTCCGGCGGCGGATGCCTGGACCTGGGCAGCAATCTGAAACACGCCGCCGCCGTGGCGCAGCCACGGGGCTAGCGCCCCGCATCCGTCCGCGGCTTCCGGGATGCCCGGACAAAGGTGATCGACAGCGCGTTTACGTTGCAAACAGGCGGTTATCGAGGAGGTGTACATGCTGGACACAGTTGCAAGCGGGGCGGGTACGGTGCGGTTGCAGGGCTTCCGTCGCCTCTCGGAAAATTCGGAACCGCGGCCGGCGCAAGGCCTGGCGGCGGCCTTGAGCGGCGCGCGCGGCGCGACAGAACGCCGCGTGGAAGACGCGCCGCCGGCGCGCGGCGCCGAAGTCAGGCTCAGCGACGACACGCTGCGCTTGCGGCGCGAAGACCTGGGCCAGACTCTGCTGGCGATGCGGCGCGAAGCCTATCGCCAGGCCGAGCCGGAACGCTCGCGCTGGCCGCGCTGGGTGCAGGCCTTGAACATCCTGCCGCGCAGCCACACGGTGACGCCCAAGACCGTGGCCATCATCGAAAGCCTGCGGCAGAGGCTGGCGGCCGGCGACGCGCAGACGCCGCTGGACATCAAGGAATGCGCGCGGCTGTCGCTGGAGATGGAAGCGCTGACGCGCGCCTTGCCGGCCGGCGGTCCGCTGGCGGAACTGGGGCAGCGGCTGGCCTTGCTGGGCCAGGCGGCCTGGGCGCAGCTGGCGCGGACGGAGGCGGAAGCGCAGCTGCTGCCGCAATTCCAGCGTTTCGATCAGCCCGGCGTCAGCCAGGAACGCCGCGTCGGCGGCTCGCTAGGCGTCGGCCTGGGCCTGGGAGAGGCGGGCACCGGCGCCAAGGCCAGCTTCAGCGTGGGCCTGGCCTGGAACCGAGGCATGGACAACGACGACGAAGGCTTCGTGTTCCAGAACCAGGGCAAGGCGATATCGGCGCGCGCCGGTGTTCAGGCCGGCGTTGGCGTCGCCTCCTTGTCCGGCGCGCTGGAAGGCCGCCGCCAGCGCACCACGGCGACCGAATACGCCAGCGCCACCGCCTTCGTCAAACTCAAGGCGGAGCAACTGACGCACGGCTCGCGCCGCGACACCCTGGGCGTCAGCGCCCGCACCGCGGTGGGCGCGCTGATCCGTCTGTTCCGTCCTAGCCACGGCAATGAGTTGCGCCAGTACCGGCAACTGCAGCAGCAGGCCGCCGATCAACAGCAGCGGCTGGGCGTCTTGCTGGGCTGGCTGGGCCAGCGCGACAGCGCCGCGTCCCTGCCCGGCGCGCAGATACCCTATCTGCCGCCCAGCACGGTGGACAGCGTCAAGGGCAGCGCCTCCGCCCGCGCCGAAGCCGTCGGCATCGGCGCCGGCGTCGCCGCGACGGTGGAACGCATCGACATCCAGGCCGACGCGCTGACGCCGATCTGGCAAGGCCTGAGCCAGGAACAGGGCGCGGCGCGCAATCAAACCATCGCCGCGCAGCGGCTGGCCGGCATCGAACAAAAAGCCGCCGCGCTGATGGGCGCGGACACGCGCAGCCGGCCGTTGAGCTGGCTCAGCGGCGCGCAAAGCATGGCGGCATTGCGCGAACAGACGCCGGCAAGGCTGCGCGACGCGACGGACAGCCTGCGCGCCGAATTCGAACACTTCTGCGCCGTCGCCCAGCAATTGGACGCCGGCATCGGCAAACGCGAGGGCGGCGCGGCGGTGGAACGCTCGATCCAGAGCGCCTGGCGCGCCGGCAGCCGCGAGGAAGCGCTGGCCAATATGGCGCTGGCCCAGGCCGCGCTGCGGCTGGCCGCGACGGACAAGGGCGACGCGGCGCTGCTGCAAAGCCTGGACCAACTGGCGCCGCGCTTGTACGCGCCGCCCATCCGCCACGACCCGGCGGCGCTGGCCAAGCGCACCAGCTTCCACGACGTGCTGCGCCTGCAAATCCGCGACCGCAGCGTGGCGCTGGACCTGGGCGGGACGCTAGGCCCGCTGGGCCTGAAAGCGGAAGCCTCGCTGACCGAGCGCACCCGCCTGCACCACAACCCGGTGCGCGCTGGCGATTACAAGGACGTGCGGCTCAGCCTGTCCGGCAATCTGGGCGGCTCTTGGCCGCTGGACGCCTTGCGCGACGCGCTGAGCGCGCAGCTGGCGCCGCATGGCCTGGCCGCCGAGGTGCCGGCGGCGCTGGCCGGCCTGCAAAGCTCGGTCGGCGTGCAAGGCGGCGGCGCGCTGACCCTGCTGCTGCGCTTCTATCGGCCGCAATACCAGACCCAGGCCGATTTCCCGGCCGAAGCCGCCGGCTTCCGCCTGCAACTGAGCCGGGTCAGCGCCAGTGGCGATCTCGGCCTGTCCGCCTCCGGCGGCGTGCCGCTGCAGCCGGGCGTGTCGCTGGAACTGGGCCTCAACGCCGGCGCCTCCGCCACCGCGGTGCTGGGCGAGCGCTGGGGCGACAACAGCCTGAGCGCGCCGCTGATGCACTATCTGCACCTGAAAGCGGTGGACGAGAGCGAGCGCTGGCCGGCGTTGCGGCAGGCGCAACGCCCGGCGCTGGAAGCGCTGTGCCGCAAGCTGGCCGAGCCGGGCTCGGCGGTGCGCCAGGAAGCCGCTTACTACCTGCGGCGCCAGGGCGAGGACGGCGCTGCCTTTTTCGCCGCGATGGAAGGCTTCGCCGCCGGCCGCGCCGGCTTCACCGCCGCCGCCGCCGCGCTGGACGCGCTGATGGAACGCCAGTACCCCTTGTGGCAGGCGGACAAGCAGAGTTTCGCCGGCTGGGAAGAACTGCCGCTGGCGCGCTAGCGGCTGTCGTTAACGAGCGAGAGGACATATTTCGATGAGAATCACGGCAAGCGGCGCGGCGATGCCGCCGCCGCGCCCGGAAGCGCCGCCGCCGGCGGCGTCCAGCCGGCTGGCGCAGTCTATCAAGGGCGTGGACCACGCGGGCGAACCCGCGCCGCGACCGCTGGAGCGTTTCCGCGACGCCGCCCGCTTCGTCGCCGCGCTGATGCCCAGGGAAGGGGAAACCGGCCTGGTGGACGAGGAATTGCGTGAAGCGCGCGATCCTCGTCATCGCTACCGGGAATACGCGCAGCCGGCGCATCGGCAATGGGTGGCCAGCGGCGACAACGCCAGGGAAAACTTCTTCGCCTGGATGGATGCCCGTCCGCAACTGGAAATCAACCTGGCTAGGCCGGGCCAGCCGCCGCGCATGGCGCGCTTGGGCGACGCGCCGCAAGTCAGCTATCTGAGCGACGCCGCCGCGCGCCAGCCCTATCTGGCGGAAGTGGCCGACGGCGTATGGCGGCGGCCGGACGGCACGGCTATCGACACCACCGGCTCCAACGGCAAGCTGGGCATGCCCGGCTACGCCATCCTGGTGCTGGACCGCGACGACAGGCTATTCGTCCACGACGCGGTGCTGGGTCGGCTGCACCATACCAGCGCCAGCGCCGGCAAGCCAGTGCGGGCGGCGGCGATGATAGAGCTGCGCGAGGGCAAGGCCAGATCGCTGGTGTTGTCCTCCGGCCACTATATGAGCGATCTGGACGACCTGGAGCGGCTGCTGGCCTTCCTGGACGGCAAGATGGATCTGTCGAAACTGGCGGTGCTGGCCCCGCATGAGGACCGGGCGGAGCTGGCCGAGGTGCTGGCGCCTTATCGCCAGGCCCGGCGCTGAAGCCGGGACGGTTTCAGACGCAAGCGGCGCGCCCAATCGGCGCGCCGTTTTTTATGTCTGTCCGGGGCAAGCGGTTCATTTGAAGTGCTTGATTTTCATTGGTGTGGTGCGCGTGTGAAAACTCGCCGACTCAGCGCTAAGCCACTCGCTCGGATAGTTGTTTTTTGAAAGTCCCTCAATCTTGGCCTGGCTACCATGCAGTCATGCCTCGCATCGTGCCAAGCCGGAGACCTGTCATTCCATCTGTGCGGCGCAAGCGTTCATTTCTTATTGCACTAGGGGTTTGATCATGCATATTTCCACGGCTTCCACCCATACGACATCCACTATCCACCAAACCGGCTCCGATACCGGCGGGCAAGCCAATCAGGGCATGACTCGCTTGAATGAGGGAGACAAGCAAACAATGCTGCAGTCCCGCGCTTACAGCGAAATGCTGAAAGAGCGCACCGGCCAGCATCTGCTGCTGACCGCGCATCGCGGCACCGGCCCCACCAGCGTGTTCGGCTCCTCTTTCCCGGACAAGTATCTGCCGGAAAACACCCTGCCGGCGATCAAGGCCGCCATTCTGGAGGGGGCGGATGCCATCGAGATCGATATCTTCAAATCCGGCGACGGCAAAGTGGTCGTCACCCATGACGATGAAATCTGGCGTAACGCTTTCCAGGCCGACCGCAGCGGCGCTCAATTGCCGGAAGGGGAAACCAAGGCGTCCTATCTGGTTGGACAAAAGACGGTGGAGGAACTGAAACAGATTCCACTCGGCCACAACGGCGAAAGCATGCCCACCTTGGCCGAAGTGATGGAACTGGTCAACGACGCCAACCAGACGCTGACGCAATATGGCAAGAACCCCATCATCCTCAACATCGAGCTGAAAGACGCCGGCGCGGTCAATGAAATGCTGGACCTGCTGGCCGATGGCTCGGATGGACATGCCTCCACGCCGCTGGAAAACATCGTGTTCTGCTCGTTCAAGCACGAAGCGCTGAAGGAACTCAAGGACAAGGCCGAGCAAAGAGGGATGACCGGCATCAATATCGCGCCTGGCATCAAAACCGCTGACTTGTTTGGCCAGG
This sequence comes from Chromobacterium sp. LK1, assembly GCF_001043555.1. Classification (NCBI taxonomy): domain Bacteria; kingdom Pseudomonadati; phylum Pseudomonadota; class Betaproteobacteria; order Neisseriales; family Chromobacteriaceae; genus Chromobacterium; species Chromobacterium sp. LK1. The sequence goes on from NZ_LDUI01000028.1 coordinate 108,976, forward strand.
ACAATATGAATCCGGATTTCTCGCTGAAAGATCCGAACGCGGGTTACCACCCGCAGGCGATGGATAATCTGCGCAAGCTGGTGGAAGGGAATGGTTTTCAGGGCTACGACGGCATTTTGTGGGACTTGCGCGAACCCATCGTCGATCTTGCCGTCGCCGGCAACAAGGCGATTCACGCTTCGACCTCGGATTTCCGCCAGTATGCGGACAACAGGGATTTCTCCCATGTGCTGCTTGAATTGAGCAAGCGTGTTGATACTTTCTTCAAGTGCGACAACGTCGACGATGCCCGCAAGGTATTGCTGGAATCCAGCATCCTGCTCAATGGCATCGGGATTCAGATGATGCACAAGCAGAATGCCGCCGGCGAGGATAGCTTCTACTTCTACCGCCCTAGCGATCAGCAAGATACCAGCGCCATCTTGCAGACGGGCGCGAACAAGCCGATTGCCTACTCAAAGCTGGGCCGCGATTAAGCCGGTCCGGAGCGCCGCGTCGGCCTGCGGCTTCCCGCCGGGTCCCGTCAGGCCCGAGGTGCGGCTGAACTCATTAAGACCTCGGGCCTGCCTCCCGTCGGCAGGCTTGAAGGGACCCGGGGCGCGTCGGATACGTGGTCTCCTACGTATCTAGCAACGCTTAACCACATCTACAAAAGATCGTGAACAGGTTCTTGGACGTGATTTCCTCGCCATGTGCGGGTTTGATCTCGCTGCGCTTCCTTGACGCTCTCCATCCGTCTATTTAGGCTGGGTCCCGCGCCGTACCCATTCGGAGCGGGCCGTGGCAGGGAGTCCGAAAGGATTGCCGGTTCTTTGGAAGAAGCTAGCCGGTTTTGCCACCTTGCCACGTGCCTGCTCTAGCCCCATCTCGGCGGGTTTCCAAGCCGATAGGGCGACCGTGCCGCCCCCTTTGGCCTTTCCTCCTGCTATTCCCTCTTACGTTGGCCCTCTGTGCGCGGTAGAACAGAATGAGTCCGCGCTGTCCTTGACGCCCCCTTCCAGCCTGTTTAGGCTTGGTTCCGCGTCGTGCCTAATCACGCGGCGCCGGGCTGGCAAGCCTATAAATTTCTAGACCGCAGACAAGTCGTGTCCGCCTTTGGCACAACTACGTCTGCCGCCACGCTGTACCCATTCGGGGCAGGCCGTGGCAGGGAGTCCTCTGGACTGCCGGTCGTTGGTCTAGTAAGCCGGTCTTGCCACCTTGTCACGTGCCTGTCCTAGCCTCGCCTAGGCAGGTTTCCAAACTGACATGGAGACCGTGATGACCTTTCCTACCTTTCCCTCTTGTATTCCTCCGCCTGATCCGGAAGAAACCGCCGCCGCGCCGCTGGAACAACTGCGGCTATGCCTGCAAGCGCTGCCGGCTGCTACGGGCAATCTGCTTGAGCTGGGCGCGCTGAGCCGGCAATTGAGCCGCTGCCACGCCGAACTGGACGCCGCGCTGCTGCGAGGCGCGATCGATCTGCGCGCCGCCCA
>NZ_LDUI01000029.1:0-90586 GCF_001043555.1 Chromobacterium sp. LK1
TATCGCTTACAAAAAGATCGTAAACAGGTTCTTAGAGCCTGTTCAAAATCTCGCGAGCAAGGGTGAGACAAGGCGAAAACGAGCGAAAAAGCGGAATGTACACGTGGTACATGAGCACTGAGCTTGTTTTCAACGCCGTATCGCCGCAGCGCAGCAGATTATGAACAGGTTCTTAAGCGCTCAGCCCAGCAAGCGTCCGCATACCGTGCTGCGGCGGCTGCCGCTGGCGCGGCGCTCCGCGTCGTCGAAACTGGCCAGTTCGACGAAACCGGCTTTGCGCATCATGCCGCCGGACGCGGCGTTTTCCTCGTGGCGGTCCGCCACCACCCAGCGCGCGCCGCGCGCGGCCAGGTCCTCGCAGGCCTGGCCCAGCAGCAGGCTGCCCAACCCCTGCCCGGCCTGATCGCGGCGCACCACCGCTTCCATGATGTAGCCGGCGGCTTCCGTGGCGACACCAGCCGGCCGATGCTGGGGAAAAGCATCGTGCATCCGGTACAGGATGGCGGCGCCCAATAGGCCGTCACGCTCGAACAAGGCCGCCCAGGCCTCCCCGTCCGCCACCTGGCGCAAGCTACGCTCCACGCCCTCCTCCGGCAGCCAGTTCCACGGATTGGGCCCGTGTTCCATGATCAGTTTCCGCAGCGCGTCCACATCCGCCGCGCCAGCCAAACGGTATTGCCAGCTCATGCGCATCCTTTCTCGAAACGCAGCGTCGCCTGGCCCGCGTCCACTTCCAGTTCGGCCCAGGCGCCGTTCATCAGGGTCCATTGCGGCGGCACATGGCCGATATCGGCATCCACCACCACCGGGTAAGGCAGGCCGCTCAAGACGGTTTCCAGCGTCTGCCGGTAAGTCAGCGCATTGGCGTCGGCGGCGTCCGGCCCGCTGCTGCGCCCCAGGATCAAGCCGCTCAAACCATCCAGCACGCCGGACAGGCGCAGGCCGTGCAAGGCGCGCAGCAGCTCGCACGGCCTCATCTCGCAGTTTTCCAGGTACAGCAGCGTCGGCTCCCGTTTAAACGCATGCAAATCGAAATAAGGGCTGCCCTGCAGCCGGCTCAGCGTGTCCAGGCAGCCGCCGATCAGTCGGCCGGCCATACGGGCCGTTTGCGCGCCCAACACGCGCAGCGTGGTCGGATACCGCTCTCCCGGAGCGTCCCAGCGCCAAAACGCGCTGTAGCGGCTCTGAGACGGCGGCAAACCATGGTGCAGCGCATGCAGCAGCGCTGAATTCTCCTCTTGCCGCCGCGGATCGCCCAGATCGAACAGATTGGGCCCATGCAGCGTCGCCCAACCGGACAGCAAGGTCAGCGGCACGGCCAGCGTGGAAACATCGGAGAAACCAGCCAGCCATTTCGGCGGCAGCCGCGCCAGCGCGGCGAAGTCTATGCCGGCCAGCAGCTCGATCGCGCGCTCCCCGCCCCAGGGCGGCAAGATGGCGCGTATCGACGGATCGAACAGGAAGTGATTCAACTCCGCCAGCCGCTCGGCGGCCGGCGCGCTGGCGTCCTGAAATTCCCCGCGCAGGCAAGCCCCCTCCACCACCTGCCAGCCCTGATCGCGCAAGCATTGCAAGGCGAGATCCAGCTGCTGATGCAGCAGCGCCGGCACTCCTGAGGAAAAAGCGGTGACGGCGACGCGGTCGCCAGGCCGCAATGGCGCGGGGAAAACCATCATCGGTGCTTGCTCCTGTGGATAAACCTCAAGGCTGGCCTGCTTCATCGCTCAATTCCAGCGCAAAGCTATGGCTGGTCTTCAGTTGTCGATAACCGAGATGGCGATAGAAGGCGTGGGCTTCGATGCGATGGATGCTGGAACGCAGCCGAATCCGCTGATAGCCGCGTTGCCGCGCCCAGTCTTGGCAAGCGCTCAACAAACCCCGCCCCAAACCCTGGCCCTGACAGGCCGGGCTGACCACGATGCCGATGATCTCTATCGCCGACGGCCCTTGCAGCTGATGCACGCCGCGGCAATGCACCCAGCCGGCCACGGCCCCTTCCGATAACGCCACCCACGCCTGGTTGTCTTCCAGGGTCGACAGTCTGGCGAATCGCTCGCGGATCTCCGCCTCCGTCGCCTCGTAACCCAGATCCAGGCATAGCCGCGCCACCGCTGCGGCGTCCTCCGTCCGCATTGTCCTGATTTCAACCATCTGTCTTCGCCCAGTTGCTTCTAGGAAATGACATTGTCAGCACAAGGCCGGACCGGAGGCAAGCCGGCTATTTGTTTTTCAGCCGGCGCAGCTCGATCAGCTTTGCATACTTGATGTAGCTGTTGAAACAACCGATGACGATGTGGACCAAGCCGGGGATGCCATCGAGAAAACCACGGCGGAAAACGTAGAACTTCACGAAGCGCAGCAGCGGACTGAGGATAAGTTTGGCGCTGCCCACATGTTTTCCACGCTGGAACAGCTGCTCCGCCTGCAAGCTGGTATAGCGGTTCTGCTTGTTCAGATACAGGGCGATGTCTTCGCCGGACTCATGCATCAGCTCATGACGCAGCTTGTGCACAGGTGTTTCCGCGATCACGTACTCATGCACCAGGTCGTCGGACCAACGCGCGTGTCCGCGATGGAACAGCCGCAGCGACCAGTCCGGATAACCTTCGCCATGTCTGAGGAAACGACCCATGAAACGGTTGCAGCGCGGAAATTGATAAGCCAGCGCTTGTGGATTGTCCAGTAGCGCTTTGATTTCATTTATCAATTCTGGAGACAGCCACTCATCGGCGTCCAGACACAGAACCCAGTCGTGGCTGGCAGCTTGTACCGCCAATTGCTTCTGCGGACCGAATCCCAACCAATCTTGGTGGATAACTTTGGCCTTATAGGCGGAAGCTATCGCCAATGTCCTATCACTGCTGCCGGAATCCACAATCACGATCTCGTCGGCGAAAGCCACGCTGTCCAGGCATTTTTCCAGCAAGGTTTGCGCATTCTTGGTGATTAGCACCGCGCTGATTCGTGCACGCATCTTGTTATATGTTTTCCTGTATGTAATTTGAAGAAACTGGTAGAAGTAGGCCAACTTCTGTGGATAACCATGTTTTTTTCTTTGTTTTCATGATCTTGCCGATAGTGAAATCTTGTTGCTTGCCACAGGTGTTGCTGACGGAACAACTGTGGATAAATTTGCTGTCTAGCTGAAGTTTCCACTTGTCCACAAGCTGGATTCCAGTTGTGCTCATGAGCCTGTGCATGCGTGAATTTTGAGGTGAAACCAGTTTGTCAGCACCGATAACTCTTTAACGCAATTTTATATTGATGAAACTGATATAGGCGGCCATTACTGTGGATAAGACGGAAAAATATCAAAAGGTTCAGTAACTTGTCCTGTTGATGGCCTTTGGATAGTTTGGGTGCGCTGCGACAACACAAGATGTGGATAAATATCGAGCCAGTTACCCACAGCCATTTATCCACAAACTGGTCGCAGGGATTTTACTTGGTTAACCACAGCCATGCTCGGGTACAATGCGCGCCATGATGAATGTGCTGATTGTGCGCACCTCGTCGATGGGCGACCTTATCCACACCTGGCCCGCCATTTCCGAGTTGAAAGCGCATTACCCCAATTTCCGCGTCAGTTGGCTGGCTGAGGAAGCTTTTGCCGACATCGCGCGTTTGCACCCGGCGGTGGACCGGGTGATCGCCTTGAACTGGCGGCGCTGGCGCAAACGCTGGTGGCTGCCGTCCACTTGGCGCGAGATCCGCGAATTGCGACGCCAGTTGCGTGAGACTCATTGGGAATTGGTGGTGGACAGCCAGGGTTTGTTGAAAAGCGCCTTGCCGGCGCGCTGGGCCAAGGCGCCGTTGACCGGTTACGCCTGGGGCAGCGCGCGCGAATCGCTGGCCAGCCTGTTTTACGATAAACGCCATAAGGTGAGTTGGGCGTTGTCGGCGATCGAGCGCAACCGACTGTTGTTCGCGCGCGTGTTCGGCTACGAGCCGCAGGGCGAGCCGCGTTTCGGCGTGCCGGCCGGCGCGCGGCCCGGCTGGGTGTTGTCCGGCCGCTACGCGGTGCTGCTGCACGCCACCAGCAAGGCGTCCAAGGAGTGGCCGGAAAGCCATTGGGTGGAATTGGGCAAGCGCCTGTCCTTGCAGCATGACCTGGTGATGGTGCTGCCCTGGGGCAATCCGCGGGAACGCGAGCGCGCCGAACGCCTGGCCGCGCAGATGCCGGCCGCGGTGGTGGCGCCCAAGATGAGCCTGGCCGAGGCCGCCGGCCTGATCGGCCACGCCAATGCGGTGATCGGCGTCGACACCGGCTTGACCCATCTGGCCAATGCCTTGAACGTACCGCTGGTGGCGATCTACACCGATACTCATCCGGCCGCCACCGGCGTGGTGGAAACGCCGTGGGCGACCAATCTGGGCGATATCGGTCAGTGCCCGTCGGTGGACGCGGTGCTGCAAGCACTGTTCGCGCGCAAGGACTGGACATGAATTGGCAACGCCGCCTGTATTCCTGGGCCTGGCAGCTGGCCACGCCGCTGGTGCGTCATTACCTGAAAAAGCGCGCGCGCAAGGCGCCGGCTTATCTGCAGCATTGGGATGAGCGTTTCGGCAGCCAGCTGCGGCCGCGCGCGACCGGGGCGATCTGGATCCATGCGGTGTCGGTGGGGGAAACCCGAGCCGCGCAGCCCGTGGTGGAGGCCTTGCGCCAGACCTGGCCGGACGCGCCGCTATTGATGACGCAGATGACGCCTACCGGGCGCGCCACCGCGCTGCAGCTGTATCCGGACGCCGAGGTCCGCTATCTGCCATACGATTATCCCCAGGCGGTGCAAGCTTTTCTCGCCGCTTACCAGCCGCGCCTGGGCGTGTTGATGGAAACCGAGCTGTGGCCTAACCTGATCCATGCCGCCGCCGAGCAGAACATTCCGCTTTTCCTCGCCAATGCCCGTTTGTCGGAAAAATCCCTGCATGGTTACTTGAAAATCAAGGGTCTGGTGGCGCCGGCGCTGGCCAAGCTGCGCGCGGTGGCCGCGCAAACGCCGGAAGACGGCGAGCGCCTGCGTCAATTGGGCGCAGGCGATATCGAAGTCTGCGGCAATACCAAATACGATATCCAGCCGCCGCCGGCGCAGCTGGAATTGGCGGAAACCTTCAAGGCCTGGATAGGCCAACGCCGCGTGCTGGTATGCGCCAGCACCCGCGACGGCGAGGAAGCATTGATCCTGGATGCCTGGCAGGCGGCACCGCGGTTGGCCGATACCTTGCTGGTATTGATTCCGCGTCATCCCGAGCGTTTCGGCGAAGCGGCGCGGCTGGCCGAAGACCGCGGCCTGCGCGTGCAGCGCCGCAGCGCCGGCGGCCCGCTGGACACGGCCACCCAGGTCTGGATAGGCGACAGCATGGGCGAGGTGTTCGCCTACTTCGCCTGCGCCGATCTCGCCTTCGTCGGCGGCAGCTTGCTGCCGCTGGGCTGCCACAATCTGATCGAGCCGGCCAGCGTCGGCGTGCCGGTGCTGTTCGGCCCCTCGGTGTTCAATTTCAAGCAGGCGGCCGCCTTGGCCCTGGCCGCCGGCGCCGCGCGCCAGGTGGGCAGCGCCGCCGAGCTGATGGACGCGACGGCGGAATTGCTGGCCGATGGGGATAGCCATCGGGCGATGCGGCAGGCGGCCCTGGATTTCAGCGCCGCTCATCGCGGCGCCAGCGTGCGCATGGTGGAGTTGTTCCGCCGCAAGCTGTCCGCTTCAGGCGGCGAGAACCGGGCTTGAGCGCCGCCGCGCGCTACAAAACGGCAAACCTTCTCGAAAAAATTAATCATTCCGCCGCCGCAGCCCGCCGCGGCGTCTTCTACTCTTCAAACAAGAGCCGCGCGCCGCGCCGGCTCCCCGAGGCCGCCGGCCCGGGACGGACGTGCGTCAATCCTGCCATGCCCCTGCCGGCTCAAGCCATCGGAAAACATCCCGAGCGGACCGGTCGAAATGACTGGCGCTAAGCGCGCCGCCGCGTCGACTCCGCTGTCTGACCAGACAAGGAGCTACCATGTCAGCCAACTACAGTGCTTTGCCCACGATAAGCTTGCCGCCCACCACCGACCTGGTGCGGCTGGACCAGCGCCCGCACCCGCCGATCACGCTGCACAGCGCGGCGCTGGAAGTGATGACCGATCTGCGCGTGGTCAACCCGGTGGGCATCCACCAGGGCGCGAGCCTGCGCGAAGCGCACGACCGCATGATCAGCCACGGCATCCGTTTATTGTTCGTCCACGACGGCGACGGGCAATTCACCGGTCTGATCACCGCTTCCGACCTGTTGGGCGAGCGGCCGATCCAGTGCATGAAGGAGCATGGCAAGCACTATGCGGACATCGGCGTCGGCGACGTGATGACGCCGCGCAAGCAGCTGGAGGCGCTGAGCCTGGGGGATATCGAACACGCCAGCGTCGGTCACATGGTGGCGACGATGAAGCAGATGGGACGTCAGCACGCGCTGGTGGTGGAGCTGAATCCGGGCAGCGGCCACCATGAGTTGTGCGGCCTGTTTTCCACATCCCATATGGCGCGCCTGCTGGGCATGCCGCTTTCCTTCATCCGCGTGCCGCAGGCCTTGTCGGAAATTCAATATTCATTAATGCATGCGATATGACTTCAAGGGCGGCGCCGGCTCCGGCGCGAAAATCGGCAAGAATCGGGTCGCTGCGGCGGCCCGATTTGCTTATGCTGGGCCTGTGATAGAGATGAGGAGCCCGCCATGCGACAACATAGCGATTGGGTCGAGGACGACCGCGACTACGGCCGCATCCGCGACGCCATCCGTTATCTGGTGGTTCATGCCGACCGCCAGCCGGAGCTGGCGGAGCTGGCCGGCGCGCTGCATTTGTCGGAATCGCGGCTGCAGCGCTTGTTCACCCGTTGGGCCGGTGTCAGTCCCAAGCGTTTTTTGCAGCAACTGACCTGCGAGGCGGCCAAGGCGCGGCTCAAGGATGGCCAGGGCGTGCTGTCGCTGTCCCACGAACTGGGCTTGTCCGGCGGCAGCCGGCTGCATGATCTGTTCGTGACGCTGGAGGCGATGACGCCGGGCGAATACCGCAACGGCGGCGCCGGTCTGGACATGGAGTGGAGCGTGGAAGCCAGCCGTTTCGGCCCGGTCTTGGTGGCGCGCACCGCGCGCGGCGTGTGCGCGGCGCAATTCGTCGCCGATGAGATGGAAGCAGCCGCCTGGCTGCGCCAGCGCTGGCCGAATGCGGCGCTCAAGCACCGCCCGGGCGGCGGCGCGGCGGTGGCCGCCGCGATGTTCGAACCCTTGCAGGCCGATGGCCAGACGCCGCTGGCCTTGCGGGTGCAAGGCAGCAATTTTCAGATCCAGGTCTGGCGCGCGCTATTGTCGATTCCCTACGGCGCTTTCGCCAGCTATGGCCAGATCGCCGCGGCGCTGGGGCGGCCGCGCGCCGCGCGCGCGGTGGGCAGCGCGGTGGGCGCCAATCCGGTGGCCTGGCTGATTCCCTGCCATCGGGTGATCCGCGCCGAGGGCGTGTTGGGCGAATACCGCTGGGGGCCGGAGCGCAAAGTGGAGTTGATAGGCTGGGAAAGCGCGGTGCTGGCCGGCCTGCAGCCAGCCTAGACGGCGAACTGGCCCAGCGCGCGGAAGAACAGCCGGGACAACAGTTCCAGCCCGTCGTCGTCGCGCTGGCGGTAAAGCGCCAGCGGCACCGCCGGCAACGGCGGCAGGCAGTGTTCCGGCAAGGGCAGCAGCCGTTCGGAAATGGCGTCGGGAAACAGCGCGCCCACGCCCAGGCCCGCTTCCAGCGCCGCCTGCACCGCCAGCTGGCTGCTGCTTTCGAAGACGATGCGATAAGGCTGGTCGACTTGATGCAAGGCGCGCAGCATCGCGTCGCGCCAGCTGCAGGGCGCGGCGAACATCACCAGAGGCATGATCTCCGCTTCCGGTTTGACGCCGTCGCGCGCCAGCCATTGCAATGGGTATTCCAGCACCCAGCTCGGCGTTTGCTGCAGCCCGCATTGGCGCGGATTGACGATCAGCAAATCCAGTTCTCCCTGGCGAAAAGCCGGGCTGAGTTCCCGCTCCAGCGCCACTCGCACCTCCAGCTGCCATTGTGGCTGGGTGGCGGCGAAGTCCGCCAGCACCTGCGGCAGGTGGCGGCTGATCACATCCTCGATCAGGCCCACTCGGCAGCGCCGCGCGGCGGTGGGCGCCGTCGTCGGCCGCATTTGCTCGGTCAGGCCGATGATGCGTTCGGCGTAGGGCAGCAGTTGCCGCCCCGCCGCGTTCAGGCTGACGCCGCGCGGCGAGCGCTGCAACAGCACCTGGCCGCAATGCTGTTCCAGCTTGCGCAATTGCAGACTCAAGGCCGGCTGGGTGCGGCCCAGCGCGGCGGCGGCGCGGTTGATGCTGCCGTGGCGCGCCACCGCGATCAGCGCGCGCAGCAAGGTGGTGTCCAGATCATCGGTCATAATTTTTTCTTATAACAATGCCACGAAATTTCAGTCTGCCTATAACTGACTGAAATGTTTAGGCTGAGGGCCAATATCCTGAACGAGGCTCTCACCATGTTTATCGCCGCTTTGCTATTGGCTGTCGTCGGCTCCATCGTCTATCACCTGTCGATCAAGCAGGTGCCGGAAGCGGCGAATCCCTTCTTTTCATTGGCGGTTAGTTATGGCGTGGCCATGTTGGTGTGCGTGCTGGGAATGTGGTGGCTGCCCGGCGGCGGCCAGCGCGGGCTGGCCGCGCTGAACTGGAGCAGCCTGGGCGTGGCGGCGGGCATTGTCGGCATCGAACTGGGCTTTTTGCTGGCCTATCGCGCCGGTTGGCATGTCGGCTACGCGGCGCTCAGTTCCAATGTGCTGACCGCGCTGGTGTTGCTGCCGCTGGGCTATCTGCTGTTTCGCGAGCAGCCGTCGCTGGGCAAATTGGGCGGAATGGCCTTGAGCATGGGCGGATTGTGGATGATGCTGCGCTTCCGCTGAGCGCCGCCCGGGAGACGGGCGACGCTCGGGCCGCGTTATCAAGCGGCGTTCAGCGGCAGATGCACGGCCAGCTTGAAGCCGTCGGCCTGATCGCAGAACTCCAGCCGGCCGCGATGTTGCTTGACCACGCGGCTGACAATGGCGAGGCCGAGGCCGCTACCGCCGTCGGTGCCGCGGTGTTCGGCCAGCCGTTCGAACGGCGCCAGCGCGGTTTCGCGCAATTCGGCCGGAATGCCCTTGCCGTGGTCCAGCACGCTGAGCACGGCGAAGCCGTTGTCTTGTTCGACGCAGACCTCCACCGGCGGCGCGCCGTAGCGGCGCGCGTTTTCCAGCAGGTTGGACAGCAGACGTTCCAGCGCCAGGCCGTCGGCCAGCAGCTCGGGTTCGGCCAGCCGGCGCAGGCTGACCTGCATGCCTTCGCGGGCGAAGCGCGATACCACGCTGGCGGCGAGATCGGCCAGCGCCACCGGCTCCAGCCGGGTGGTTTCCTCGGCGCGGGCGAAATCGATGAACTGGCGCACGATCTGCGACAACTCGTCGATGTCGGCCAGCATATCGTGCTGGTCCGGGCTGTCCTGCTGTAGTTCCAGCGTCAGCTTGAGCCGGGTCAGCGGCGTGCGCAGGTCGTGGGACAGGCCGGCCAGCATCAGCCGGCGCTCGCGCGCGGCATTGTCCAGCGCCTGGGCCATCAGGTTGAAGTTGTGCGCCAGCACTTTCACCTCGCGCGGGCCGTCCTCCGGCACCGCCGCCGGCATGGTGCCGGCGGCCAGTTCGCGGCTGGCCAGCACCACGCGGCTGATGGGCCGCGCCACGCGCCAGGCGACGGCGAAGGCCAGCAGGCTGGCGACGATGGACGCCAGCAAGGCCGCCTGGATGATGGTGTTGATCGGGCGGTCGCTGTAGCGGCCGAAGGGCAGCACCAGCCAGTAGGCCTGGTCCAGCACGTGCACATTGACCCACAACTCGCGGCGGTCGTCGATCTGGGCGTAGCGCACCTCGATAGGCTCGTTGAGGCCGTGCGACAGCCGCTGCGCCAAGGTTTCGCCCAGCCGCGGCACATAGTCGGTGAAGTTGACGCCCTGGTCGGCGTTGATGGGCAGCAGGCGCGGCAGGCCGGGCCGGTTGTAGCCGGCCAGGAACTCTGCGCGCTCGGTATTGGTCATCGCCTCCATGGTGCCTTCCAGGAAGGCCAGGGTGTCCACGGTCTGCGAGTACAGCTGCTTGTCCAAGAGCTTGTGGCGCTCGCCGGCGGCCATCCACAAGGTGACGAACTGGGTGGTCAGCACCACCAGCACCACCAATACCGCCAGCCGGAAGAACAGCGAGCCGCTCAGTTTGCGCACGGCTTACTCCCGCGGCGTGCCGTCCGGCACGAACACATAGCCGTAGCCCCATACCGTCTGGATGAAGCGCAGCTGGCTGTCGCCGCTTTCCAGCGCCTTGCGCAGCCGGGAGATGTGCACGTCTATGCTGCGGTCCAGCGATTCGCCATTGCCCTTGCCCAGCGCCATTTCCATCAATTGCTCGCGCGTCAGCGGCCGGCGCGGATGGCTGACCAGCACCGACAGCACCGCGAATTCGGCGCTGGTCAGCGTCACCGGCTGGCCGGCCTTGCGCAGCTCGCGCTGGCCCAGATTGAGCACGAATTCGCCGAAGTTCACTTCTTCATCGGCGTCGTGGCGCGCGCCCAGCGCCGGCGTGGCGTGGTGGCGGCGCAGCACCGACTGGATCCTGGCGGTGAGCTCACGCGGATTGAACGGCTTGGGAAGGTAGTCGTCGGCGCCCATTTCCAGGCCGAGGATGCGGTCGATGTCCTCGCCGCGCGCGGTGAGCATGATCACCGGAATGGTTTCGCCTTGGGCGCGCAGCCGGCGCACCACCGCCAGTCCGTCCTCGCCCGGCATCATCACGTCCAGCACCATCAGGTCCGGACGATTGCGCGCCAGCTTGCGGTCCAGGTCCTTGGAGTCCGGCAGCGCTTCCACCGCGTAGCCTTGCTGGCTCAGATAGCGGGTAAGCAGTTCGCGCAGTTTGGCATCATCGTCGACGACCAGGATCTTATTGTGTTCCATGCGATTTTTCCTCGGAGCGGAGTGTCAGCTTAGCGGCTGGTCCCGGGCTGCGGCAGCGCGCCTGATGAAGATATGTTAAGCCGGTTCTCGCGATCACACACCTTAACAAATCAGCGATTGTCGCTCATGTCTGCCTCATGCCGCGAGTCTAGGCTGCCTAATGAGGCCTACCGGCGGTTTGACCGCTAGGCGATGCCTTTGGCATCGGTGGCGCATGGTGTATGCTGTCCGCCCTCGCCGGTTCGGATCTTGGAACCGTGGCCCTTTTTCCAGTACTTTCGACAGGATAAAACAGCTTTCATGACGCGGCTGCCGATTCTTCTCATCTTTGCCTTGCTGCAAGCGCTTGCCGGCGCGCCGGCCCTGGCGCGAGGGAAGGAACGCGGCCCCATGCCACCGGACATGGAGCCGCCGCCGGCACGGCGCTGCCAGGCGCCGCCTGACGTCGACTGCAGAGAATTGCGGCGCCTGCGCAATCTGCGCCTGCGCGAAGCGGTGCAGGACGGCGATTTACCGCCGGAGCTGATGCATAGGCAGCCGCCGCCGTCTTACTGGCGTTCCAATCCGGACGGCGCCGCGCCGCCGCCTCCGCCGCCGGAACGCGGCAAACCCCATTTCTGGCGCGACCGCCGCAAACACGGCTCTGAATAGCCGCGCGGCCAAGCCGGCGCTGGCGAAGCGGGGTTTCTGTTGATAAGCTTTGAACAGAGAACGCCAGCCGGTTTCATTCCAATTCAAATCATTCATCGCAGGACAGGCCAGCGCCGAGATTGGGCGCCGCCGCCTTGATCCTGGCTGGCCGTCCGCTGGGCCGATAGCGCGCAGCGTCATGCTGCGCCCATCTGTTGAGCGGAGCGATAACCGGTCATGCGCAAGGGGCATGCCTTGAAAAACAATAGGGGATACGGCGCGTTGCGGCGCGCCTGGGGATGGGGGCTGGCGCTTTGCTGGCTGGCCGGCGGCGTGGCGGCGGCGGAAGCGGATTGCAGCCGAGCCACCGCGCCGCAGCGCTGCGAACTGAACCGCCAGGGCAATGTGTCCTGCAATGATCTGCCCGCCGACGGACGGCATGCCTGCCTGCAGTTTTACACGCCGGCCTTGAGTTGTCTGCGCGAGCGCGACGCCAAGCGCTGCGAGGCGCTGCGCGCCGCGCACAGTTCCTGCGGCGGGTTGGAAGGCAAGGCGCGCCGCTTGTGCATCAACGAGCGTCTGCCGCCGCCGGATTGCGCGCGCGCGGCCAACCCTGCGCGTTGCCGCGCCCGCGCCGAAGCCGAACTCAAATGCGCCGACCGCGAAATCGCCCAGCGCCTGTGCGTGCGCAAAGCCTTGCAGGGGGAATGAGCGCTGTTATTTGGCCGTGGTCGGGTCGAACCACAGGCTGGCGTCGGCGAACGGCGTGTCCGGCGGCAGGAAGGGGTTGTCGATGCGGATCAGCCGGCGGTGCTTGAGATCCAGCCGCTGGATCAGGCCGGCGTGGTAGGCCTGGAACAGGCGCTGGAATTCGCCGTTGCGCAGCAGCAGCCTCATGCCCTGCTCGGCGCGCCGCGCCAGCCGCTGGCCGTCGGCGTCGCGGCCAAACCAGAAGTAAGTGGGCAGCGGGTAGTAGAGCAGTAATTCCCGCTCCAGCGCCAGTTGCCGGTATTGCGGCCGGTAGTCGCGAATTTCCCGCTCCACCTCGGTCACCCCGCGCGAGAACGCGTCGCCCAGGCCGCGCTCCAGCATGCGGAACAGTCCATCGTAGCTGGAGTCGGTTTCCACTTTCAGGCCGGCGCGCCGCAGCACGGCGATATCGCCCCAGCCCTCGCCCTGGATGATGCTGAAGCGGCGCAGTTCCGCCAGCGTCGTCACCTTGGCGAACTCCGGCTGCCGCGCGGCGCGGATCAGCAGCACGCGGTAGCCGAGCAGGCCGCGGTCTATCGGAATCCGCACCGGCAGGTAGCGGCGCTCGTAGTCGCGGTTGGTTTCGCGTATCAGCACATTGAGCCGTCCGCGCGGTTGGCCCAGCTCCTGCAGCTGGCGCGCCTCGTTCATGCGCGGCGCGAAGCGCAGCTTGTAATCGCCCCATTGCGGCCGGGTGGCGTCCAGCGCGGCGCGCAGCACCGCCCAGTGGTAATCGTAGCGCTCGTCGTCCACGCTTTCCGGCGCATGGCCGGTATACACCATCATGGCGGCTCGCGCCGTCGGCTGCCAGCCGCCAAGCAGGGCCAGCGCGCTTAGCCAGCAAGCGGCCAAGCGCCGAAACTTCAGGTATTGCCGCATTGCCCGCCCCGGTCGTGATCAGCGCGACACCGCGCTGTTCCATGATGGATAGCGGCGCTCCGGCGCGCAAGTCCGGCCTGGCGCCGCCGGGTTTGCGCGGCGTCAAGCGGCCATGCAAAACAAGGACTACTAGTAAATATTCATATCGACATGAATATATCAGCCTCCTATCATCCTCCGGATGCCGAACGGCCTTGTCGGCAAGCGGCACTTACTCTCGGGGGACATTATGCAATTCAAGAAAACTCTGTTGGCCATGGCTTTGGGTCTGGCGTTGGCGCCCGCGCTGACCATGGCGGCGCCGCCGCTGACCACCGCCAACAGCGGCTCCACCGTGGAAGCCGCGCGCAGCAATGCCTGGCTGGAAATCGATAAGGCGGCGCTGGATCACAACCTGGCCGAACTCAAGCGCCTGGTCGGCTCCAACACCAAGGTGTGCGCGATTCTGAAGGCCGACGCCTACGGCCACGGCATCGCCAATGTGATGCCGTCCATCATCGCCCAGGGCATTCCCTGCGTCGGCATCGCCAGCAATGAAGAAGCCCGGGTAGCGCGCGCCAGCGGCTACAAGGGCGTGGTGGCGCGCGTGCGCAGCGCCACCCAGCAGGAAATCGCCGATGGCCTGCAATACGATATGCAGGAGCTGGTGGGCAATCTGGAACTGGCGCGCCAGTTGTCGGCTTTGGCCAAGCGCGAGGGCAAGACCCTGCAGATTCATCTGGCCATCAATTCCGCCGGCATCAGCCGCAACGGCGTGGAGCTGGCCAGCAAGCAGGGCCGCGCGGATGCGCTGGCCATGCTCAAGCTGCCCAATCTGCAAGTGGTGGGCATCATGACCCACTTCCCGGTGGAGGATAAGGCCGATGTGCAAAAAGGCCTGGCGGCTTTCAAGCAGGAAAGCGCCTGGCTGATCAAGGCCGGCGGCCTGGACCGCAGCAAGATCACCCTGCATTGCGCCAATAGCTTCGCCACGCTGGAAGTGCCGGAAGCGCATCTGGACATGGTGCGTCCGGGCGGCGCCATCTTCGGCGACACCGTGCCCAGCCACACCGAATACCAGCGCGTGATGGCGTTCAAATCGCGAGTGGCGGCGGTGAACCGCTATCCGGCCGGCAATACCGTCGGCTATGACCGCACTTACACCCTGAAGCGCGAATCCTTGCTGGCCAATATTCCGGTCGGCTATTCCGATGGCTACCGCCGCGCCTTCACCAATAAGGCGCATGTGCTGATCGACGGCCAGCGCGTGCCGGTGGTGGGCAAGGTGTCGATGAACACGCTGATGGTGGATGTGACCGAGGTGCCGGGCGCCAAGATCGGCGATGAGGTGGTGCTGTTCGGCAAGCAGGGCAAGGCCGAGATTGGCGCCGCCGAGCTGGAGGACATCAATGGCGCCTTGCTGGCCGACCTCTACACGGTGTGGGGCAATTCCAATCCCAAAGTGCTGGTGAACCGCTAACACTGGTTCAAGCTCGCGCGCGAGCGCGAGCGTTAACCGGGCCGCGCCGTCGCTATTCGTGGCGACGGCGTGTGAGTCTTCACAGTCTGCTGGCGAATCGTCTTGGTTTGGACTTAGATGAATCATGTTCCCGCATCAGGAGTGCGCCATGCAGTTCGACGAAGTTCGCCCAGAGCATTTCACCACGCTGTCCCGCAATCCGTTTCCGCATATTCTGATCGACCGGGCCTTGCAGCAGATCGCCGGCGGCAGCGCCGACGGTTCGCAATTCCGCAAGGATGTGCTGGCCGCCGCGGGCTGGGGCCATGGCGGGCTGACCCCGTTCGGCAAGTATCCGGCCGATGCCTGCGTGGCGTTCAACCGCATCCGCAAGGTGCTGGAAATCACCCAGGAGCCGGACGCGATCCTGGCGGAGTTGGAAAAGGACAGTCCCAAGGTGTGATCTGATCCGCCGCCACGCAAAAGCCCGCCTGACGGCGGGCTTTATCGTTGCCGGTGGCCGTTTCAGCCGGCGGCCCGTTTCAGGATGATGTACAGCTCATCCTTCAGCTTCAGCTTTTCCTTTTTCAGGGTTTCGATTTCGAAATCGACGGAAGGCTCGATGCGCGCTTCCATATTCTTGATTTTCTGATCCAGGTCGTTGTGCTTGTTGAACAGGCGGGTGAAGTGCTCGTCTTCGGTTTTCAGCTTGCTGATCAGTTCGCGGTATTCGGGAAACATGGGCAACTCCTTGAGCGGGTGGATACTTTGGAGCGGCTGACGACGCGGGCCGGAGCCTAGGCACACCGTAACAGTCTGGCGTGAAAAAGCAAGTTGCCGTCGTCAACGGGCGGATACGTCTTAATCATGCTAACACCGGGGTTTGGCCGGCCGGTTTGATCCAGGGCAGACGCCGGTCCTTTGGCTGGCCGGGAACATGCCAGCCGGCCGTTGGAGCCTGTTCAAAGTCTCGCGAGCAAGAGCGAGACAAGGCGAAAACGAGCGAAAAAGCGGAATGTACGAGTGGTACATGAGCATTTTGAGCTGGTACTCACCGTGTGACGCTTCACGAACGCAGCAGACTTTGAACAGGTTCTTAGGGCTTGAACCAGGGACGCCCGCGTCGGGTGGGCAATTGGTAGCGCTCGGCCAATTTTTCATAGCCGCCGTCGGCGGCGAAGCGGCGCAGGCCGCGATTGAAGCGGTCGCGGTCCTGAGCGTTGCGGAATGCCAGCCGGTAATGGGTGGGAGTGAACAATGCGTAGGGACAGAGCGTGGGGCTGATGTCGAGCTCATGCCGCAGCTCGTTGCTCAACTGCTGGAAGATGTTGACGTCGGAAATAGCCACGTCGGCGCGGCCGCTGAGCAGCAGGCGGTTGAGGGTGGCTTGCGGCGATTCTTCGCGATAGGACGGGATTTGCGGTGCCAGCGCGGCGAAGTCCGCGCCCAGGTAAAGATGGGCGCCTTGAAACGCGGCCACGCGCAAACGGGTCAGATCGTCCAGCCGCCGTAGGTGGATGTGACGCCGGCACAGCGTGATCGCCATGTTCTGATAAACGATGTAGGGATCGGAAACATGGCCGCCGCCGTTGGCGATGGCGGCGTCGACCTGGCCGCTGGCCAGCCAGTTGTGGGCGCGCAGATTGGGGGCGAAGCGCACTTGCGGCTGATAGCCGGCCAGGCTCAAGGCCTGGGTGACGATATCGTATTCCACGCCCTTGCCTTGTTCGGCGTCGACATAGGGCAGCTTGGTCTCGCCCAGCGCCACCCGTAGCGTGGGGTGGGCGGCGGGATGGGCGCTGAGCGCGCCAAGCAGCAGCGCCAGCAAGGCGTGTCGGGCGAGGTGGATGGGCGGGAAGGCCATGCGTTAGCGTGTTCGTCTGGTTTCGGTGGCGCGCGCCGCTGGGCGCGCCGGTTTGCTTCTTTATAGCCGCTAGTATGCGTTGGGCGGCTGCGCGCATTGTAACGAGCGGGCGGCCCCATGGGCCGCTGTTTTGCCCATTGTTCGACAAAAAGCCAGAATGTGGCTTGGGCGCAGGATTTCGCGCAACGGCGTGCCTAGCGCCGTGAACAATGTCTTGCCGTCATTTAAACCGCCAACAAAACCCCTGATCCTGCGCTGCGCCTCCTTGCCGTACTACGGTGGTACTGAGCATTTCGAAGGTGTACTCACCGTGTAACGCGTCCACGACGCGCAGCAGATCGTAAACTAGGCTCTTCGTGCCAGGTCCGTTTACTTGATGCCCAGCCTTTCCATCCGGTAGCGCATCGAGCGGAAGGTCACGCCCAGCAGCTTGGCGGCCTGGGTGCGGTTGAAACGGGTGCCTTCCAGCGCCTTGAGTATCGCCTCGCGCTCCACCCGGTCCAGGAAGTCCTGCAGCGCTTCGCCGGCGGCGCAGGCCGGCGCGTCGCCGTCGTCCCCGGCCTGCTTGCTGGGCAGCAGCTGCAGATCGTCCGTTTCGATGCGGGCGTCGCTGGCCAGCGCCACCGCGCGTTCCAGGATGTTTTCCAGCTCGCGGAAATTGCCCGGATAGTTGTAAGCGAGCAGCGCCTTGAGCGCCGCCGGCGCCAGTCGCGGTTTTTGGTCCGGGGAGAAGCGTTCCAGCAGGCTGGCGATGAAGCGCGGCAGGTCTTCGCGCAATTCGCGCAGCGGCGGCATGCGCAGCGGCAGCACGTTCAGCCGGTAGTACAGATCCTGGCGGAAGCTGCCGGCATCCACCCGCGCCGCCAGATCCTTGTGCGTCGCGCAGACGATGCGCACGTCCACCGCTTCTTCCTGGGCGTTGCCCAGACGACGCACTTTCTTTTCCTGGATCGCGCGCAGCAGCTTGACCTGCATCGTCAGCGGCAGGTCGGCCACTTCGTCGAGAAATAGAGTGCCGCCGTTGGCTTGCTGGAAGAAGCCATCGCGGTCGCTGTCCGCGCCGGTGAACGCGCCCTTGCGATAGCCGAAGAACTCGCTTTCCATCAGCGTTTCCGGGATGGCGCCGCAGTTGACCGGGATGAACGGCCGCTCCGCGCGCGCGCTTTGCTCGTGTATCATCCGCGCCGCCTGTTCCTTGCCGGTGCCGGATTCGCCGCTGATATAGACCGCGGCCTGGCTGCGCGCCAGCTTGCCGACCAGGCGCAGCGCTTCCTGGATCGCCGGCGATTCGCCGTCCAGCCGCATCGCGGCGGCGGCCTTGCCATTGTCCACGCGCAGCACCGATTTCACCAAGCTGCGCAATTGCGCCAGGCTGACCGGTTTTTGCAGATAGTCGAAGGCGCCGGCCTTCATCGCCTGCACCGCGTTGTCGGTGTTGCCGTAGGCGGTGATCACCGCGATGGGCACGTCCAGCCCCTGCTCGGCGATATGGCGCACCACTTCTATGCCTTCGCCGTCCGGCAGCCGCATATCGGTCAGCGCCAGGTCGAAGGGCTGCTTGTTCAGGCTGAGCTTGGCGGCGCCGACGCTGGCGGCGGTGGCCACGTCCAGGCCCATCTTGATCAGGGTCAGTTCCAGCAGTTCGCGGATGTCCGGTTCGTCGTCGATCACCAGCACGCGCAGGGAAGATTTAGCCATAAGCCTTGTGACAGATCAGGCGGAACACGCCGCCGGGCGGGCAGTAGTCCAGCCGCGCGTCGTTGGCTTCCGCCAGTTCGCGCGCGATGTACAGGCCCAGTCCGGTGCCGGCGCTTTCCGTGGTGAAAAAGGGTTCGAACAAGCGGGCCTGGGCATCTTCGCTCATGCCGGGGCCATCGTCCATCACCTTGATGGTCAGGTGGTTTTCCACCGCGGCCACTTCGATGCGCACCGCGCCCGGCTGCTTGCTGGAGTAGCGCCAGGCATTGGCCAGCAGATTGTTGAGGATCTGGCCGAAATGGCCGCGGTCGAACTGGACCGCCACGGCCTGCTGCTGGCAGACGCAGCGAACCGCGCCGGCTGCGGCGGCTTCCACCATGCCGAAATGGTCCAGCAATTCATCCAGAAAGGGCTGCAGCCGGATGGGCTCGGGCTTGATCCGGTCGCGGCGGTTCAAGGCCAGCACTTCCTGTACAAGGTGATTGATGCGCGTGCTATTGCCCTGCACGATGCGGATCAGCCGCTGGCGCGCCGGATCGGTTTCGTCTTCGGCCAGCAGATCGGCGGCGTGGTGGATGGCCGCCAGCGGATTGCGGATTTCATGGGCGATATTGGCGGTGAGCCGTCCCAGCGCCGCCAGCTTGATGCGCTTGCCCTCCTCGGCCATATCGGCCATGTCGCGCATGAACAGCAAGAGCGCGCGGTCGTCGCCCACCAGCACCGGCACCATGCGGCCCACCAGCTGGCGGCCGCGGATATTGCGGTCGATGAAGCCGGGGTTGGGTGGGTAGCCGTTCTGGCGCCAGCGCTCCACCAGCGGCAGCAGTTCCGCCACCACCTCGCCGCGGCGCATGGTGCCGAAGTAGCGCGCCGCCTGGTTGTTGAACTGGCGCAGCAGGCCGGATTCGTCCAGCACCACCACCGCGTCGCGCTGGCTTTGCAGCACCAGCTCGTTCAGGCGGTTGAGGTTGGCGATCTCGCCGCCGCGGCGGGTGGCCAGCGCTTCGGAATCGCGCGCCACCCGGCCCAGCTTCCAGGTGACGATGGAGGTGACGAAGCCGGCGGTGGCCAGCAGCGCGGAGTAGTAGAAATCGGAACCGCGGCCCAGGCCCAGGTATTGTTCCACGCCGACGGCGGACAGCAGCATCAGCGTGGCGATGGAGGCGTAGAACAGCGCGTAGCGGCCTGAGGACAGCAGGCCGGCCACCGCGAGATAGGGCAGGAGCAGGATGCCATAACCGCTGCGCACGCCGTCGTTGATGCCCATCAGCAGCACGATCATCGCGATGTCGGCGGCGATGGCCAGCGTCAGCTGCAGAGTGTGCGCCAGCCGGCCGTCGCGCAGCAGGAACCAGGCGCCGATCAGCACGGCGTAGACGCCGCCCCACAGGTAGAAGACCTTGCCGCCTGCCACCAGCGATTCGCCGTCGCGGTTGGCGAACAGCGACATCGCCAGCAGCACCAGCAGCAGCGCCGCGCGGAAGCTGTTGATGAACACCAGCGCGCTGCGCGGGGTCAATGGCGCCGGCGCGCGGTCCGGATTCATGCGCTTGGCAGCTCGCGAATGGCGCCGACGCTCCATTTCTTCGGCATCAGCTTGCCCTTCTTGCCGCGCTTGCCGATGAACTCGGCCAGCGCCAGCTTCTCGTCGGAGGCCTTGCCGCGCACCGACAGCGTGGACAGCAGCGCCTTGTCGCCGTTGACGAGGCCGATGGCGGTGACGGCTTCGCCGTTGTCCACCGCCATCAGCATCAGGCCGCGGCCCTTGGCCAATTCCTTGAGCTCGGCGGCGGGGAAGGCCAGCAGCCGGCCGTTGTCGGCGGCGGCCACCAATTGGGTGGCTTCGCCCAGGCCGGTTGCCGGCAGCGGCGCCGGAGTCAGCACGCTTTCCTCCGGGTTCAGCGTCAGGAAGGCCTTGCCGGCCTTGACCCGGCCGGCCATGTCGCCCAGCTTGGCGATGAAGCCGTAGCCGCCGGAGCCGGCGACCACGAAGCGGGCCTCGTCCTTGCCGGACAGCATTTGCACCGGCTTGGCGCCGTCCTGCAAGTCCACCAGCGAGGCTACCGGCACGCCGTCGCCGCGGCCGGTGGGCACGTCGGCCGGATCCACGGTGTAGGCGCGGCCCTTGGAGTCCAGCACGATCACCGACCACACGGTGCGGGTCTCCACCACGGTGTGCAGCGCGTCGCCGTCCTTGAAGGCCAGCGCGGCGAGGTCGACATTGTGGCCGACGCGGGCGCGGATCCAGCCCTTTTGCGACAGGATGATGGTGACCGGCTCGTCGGCTATGGTCTGGGTCAGCACCGCGCGCTCAGCGGTCTTGATCTCGCTGCGGCGCTTGTCGCCGTACTTGGCGGCGTCGGCCTGGATTTCCTCGCGCATCATGGTGCGCAGCGCGTCCGGAGTGTCCAGCACATGGCGCAGGCCTTCACGCTCCTCGCGCAGGTCGGACAGCTCTTTCTCCAGCTTGAAGCCTTCCAGCCGCGCCAGTTGGCGCAGGCGGATTTCCAGGATGTCCTCGGCCTGGAGTTCGGTCAGGCCGAAGGCCTTGATCAGGTCCGGCTTGGGTTCGTCGGATTCGCGGATCACGCGTATCACTTCATCGATGTGGATGAAGGCGATCATCCGCCCTTCCAGGATGTGGATGCGTTTTTCCACCTGGGCCAGCCGGTGCTGCAGGCGGCGGGTGACGGTGGTGCGGCGGAAGTCCAGCCATTCGCTGATGATGGGCTTGAGGCCTTTCTGACCCGGCCGGCCGTCCAGGCCTATCATCACCAGGTTCATCGAGGCATTGCCTTCCAGGCTGGTTTGCGCCAGCAGGGTGTTGATGAACTCGTCCGGATCCTGGCGGCTGGACTTGGGTTCGAATACCAGGCGCACCGGGCACTCGCTGTCGGATTCGTCGCGCACGCGGTCCAGCAGCGACAGCATCAGGCTCTTCAGGTTTTGCTGATCCTGGGTCAGCGCCTTCTTGCCGGTCTTGACCTTGGGATTGGTGGCTTCCTCGATTTCCGCCAGCACTTTCTGCGCGCTGGAGCCGGGCGGCAGTTCGGACACGATCACGCGCCACTGGCCGCGCGCCAGTTTTTCCACTTCCCACTTGGCGCGCACGCGCACGCTGCCGCGGCCGCTTTCATAGGCGGCGAGGATGTCCTCGGCCGGGGTGATGATCTGGCCGCCGCCGGGGAAGTCCGGTCCGGGCACGTATTGCATCAGCGCCGCGGTGTCCAGTTCCGGATTGTCCAGCAGCGCGACGCAGGCGTTGGCCACCTCGGTCAGATTGTGCGGCGGGATTTCGGTGGCGAGACCCACGGCGATGCCGGAGGCGCCGTTGAGCAGCACCATGGGCAGGCGCGCCGGCAGCAAGCGCGGCTCTTCGAAGGCGCCGTCGTAATTGGGCACGAAGTCCACGGTGCCCATGTCGATTTCCGACAGCAGCAGATCGGCGATCGGCGTCAGCCGCGCCTCGGTGTAACGCATCGCCGCCGCGCCGTCGCCGTCGCGGCTGCCGAAGTTGCCCTGGCCGTCGATCAGCGGATAGCGCAGCGTGAAGTCCTGCGCCATGCGCACCAGCGCCTCGTAGGCGGAGCTGTCGCCGTGAGGATGGTACTTACCCAGGATCTCGCCGACCACGCGCGCCGATTTCACCGGCTTGGCGCCGTGGGCCAGGCCCATGTCGCGCATCGCGTACAGGATGCGGCGCTGCACCGGCTTCTGGCCGTCGGCCACTTCCGGCAGCGCGCGGCCCTTGACCACGCTCATCGCGTATTCCAGGTAGGCGCGCTCGGCGTACAAGTCCAGCGGAATCCACTCGCCGTCGGCAGTGTCGGCAGGGGGCGCGGGCGGCGGCGGAGGGGTCAGGTCGGCGGCGCTGTCCGGCAGGTTTTCGGCAAACAGATCGTTATCGTTCATATGGGCAAGGCAGGATGTGAAATCGGTTAGCGTCCATAGGCCGGCGCTTGCGCCATGGCAAACGCCGTCTTCACGGTTATAGCTGGCGACGGCGGCTTGACGTAATCTTGGCGACGACGCGCCGCGCGCTTGGAACCTGTTTACGATCTCAGATCGTAAACAGGTTCTTAGAGCCGGCAACAGGCAATGGACCAGTTTGGGGGGATTCTACTATGGCAAACCGTGTAGCGTGGCACTGCCACCGTTTCGACGGCTTCACGCCGCTGGCTTTGTACCGGGTGCTGCAACTGCGCGACCGGGTGTTCGTGGTGGAGCAGCAATCCATCTACGGCGATGTCGACGGGGTGGACCCGCATTGTCTGCATCTGTCCGGCCACGACGACGGCGGCCGGCTGCTGGCCTATGCGCGCCTGATCGCGCCGGGGGAGAAATACCCGGACGCGGCGGCGATAGGCCGGGTGGTGGTGGCGCCGGAGGCGCGCGGCCAAGGTCTGGGCAAGGCCTTGCTGGCGCAGGCGGTGGCGCAGTGCCGCGCGCATTTTCCGCAGGCGGCGATGATGTTGTCGGCGCAGACCGATGCGCAGGCCTTGTACGAGAGCTTCGGTTTTGGCGTGGTGTCCGAGCCATACGACGACGGCGGCATTCTGCATGTGGACATGCGGCGCGAGGCTGGCGTCTGAGAACCTGTTCATCGTCTGCCGCGCTTCGTGAGACGTGGCACGGTGAGTACCGCTTCGAAATGCTCATGTACCACGTGTACACCGGCTTTCCCAGCGGTTTTCGCCTTGTCTCGCCTTAGCTCGCGAGATCGTAAACACGTTCTGAGCGCTCGCGGCATGGCCCACAATGAAAAACCCACCCCCGCGAGGGGGTGGGCGCATCAGGCCGGGCATTGGGCTCAGCGTTTGACCGCCGGGCCGTCGCTGCCCAATTCCACCGCGTAGGCCAGCGCCAGCTGCGAGAACTTCAGCGCGTGGCGCGCCTGGTTGTCGGCGCTGGCGAGGGTGTCGCGCACGGTGTGGATGTTGGGGTTGGACTGGTTGAAGGCGGACTCGAACGGGAAGGACGCCGGGTAGCCGTTCTTGTGCCAGGAGGCGTGGTCCGAGCACGCGTAGCCGCACGAGCTGTAGCCCACTTTCAGATTGGGCAGATAGACCTTGGCCAGGTTGGCGAGGAAGGTGTTCTGCGCCGAGTTGGTGTAGTCGGTGAACAGGAAGATGTCCTCCGCGCTGCCCTGGTAGTTGGTCATGTCCAGCTGCAAGGCGCCCACCACGTTGACCTTCTGCTGCTTGTAGCGGTTGGCGATGTCGGAGGAGCCGCGCAGGCCCACTTCTTCCGCCGCGTAGGCCATGAACTTGATGGTGCGGCGCGGCTGGTAGTTGTTGGCCATCAGCACGCGGATCACCTCGGTCAGGCTGGCGATGCCGGAGGCGTCGTCGTCGGCGCCCGGCGCGCGGCTGGTTTCTCCGGTGCCGTTGCCCACGGTGGAGTCCAGATGCCCACCCAGCACCAGGGTTTCGGCGGCGTTATCCTTGCCCTTGATGGTGAGGATCACCGATTTCTGCGGCCAGGCGCTGTGGGCGAACTGCTCCACGCTCACGTCGCCGCGGCCGGCAGCCAGCTGCCGCCATTGGCTGGCGATCCAGTTGGACGCGTTGACGCCGTGGCTGGTGGTATAGAAGCGGTTCTGGTAGTTGGACAGGGACTGGATGGTGCCGAGGATGTTGCTGTCCTGCAGCTGCGGCAACAGCTTGTTGACGGCGGCCTGGTCGTTGATCTGGTAGCTGGGCAGCAGCGCGCTGGCGACAGGGGCTTTCAGCGCGGTGCGCGCGTCCTGCAGATCCTTGTGCACGATGAAGCCGCCGCAATGGCGCAGGCTGTGGTGGATGGCGTCCGACAATTGCGGCAGCACGCTGTCGTCCACTTGCACCAGGTGGACTTTCTCGGTGGCCACGCCCTTGGCGGACACGCCGGCCGGCAGCGCGCTCACCGCCAGCTGGCGGCTTTCCTGACTGCGGCTTTTCGGGCTGACCTGTTGCAATAGCTGGTAGGCGTCGTCGCCTATGGAAATCCATACCGGGGTGGCCTGGGCGGCGCCGGCCAGGCTGGTGGCGGCCAAGAGTGCGACGAGACTCGGTTTGAGAGTGAGCATTCCGGAATTCCTGAGCGGTGCCGGCCATGGACGGGCCATGGCCGGCGGATGGGAGAAACGGCGCGGGCCGTCATGGCCGCGCCGTCAGGCGGTCATCAGCTGCCGCAAGCCACGCCCACGGCGGTGAAGGCCTTGGTCACGTCGGCCTTGCTGTAGCCGCGCGCTTCGGCCGCTTTTTCAACGCCGCAAGCGGCGCTGTTGTAAGTGGCGTTGGAGGTCCAGTACAGGCGGTTGGCGTCCACGAACACTTCAAAGGCCTTGCGGGTGTTCCAGCCGGCGCTGGTGGCGATCAGGTAGAAAGCCTTGTTGTACACGCCGCTGGAGTAGTGCACGTCCAGGCCGCTGGTATAGTCCTTGGCGTGGCCGATGGAGCGGCCGTCCTTGGTCGGATCGGCGAAGTAGCGTAGCGCGCCGGTCTGCTTGAAGATTTCCGCGCCCACCAGGAAGTCGTTCTTGCCCTTCATGTAGTACTCGGCGGCTTCGCCGGCCATGTCGGAGAACGCTTCGTTGATGCCGCCGGATTGACCGCTGTAGACCAGGCCGGAGTTTTGCTCGGTGAAGCCGTGGCTGACTTCGTGAGCGGACACGTCCAGCGACACCAGCGGATAGAAGCGGGTGGCGCCGTCGCCGAAGGTCATCGCGCTACCGTCCCAGAACGCGTTTTCATAGTTGCGGCTGTAATGCACCTTCATCAGCAGCTTCTGGTTGATCGGACGCAGGTTGAACCAGTCCTTGTACAGATTGAACACCACATTGCCGAAGTAGTGGGCATCGTTCAGCGGCGAGTAGGCGCCGTTGATGGCCTTGTAGGTGTTGGTGGGGCAAGCGAACTTGTACGGGGTGGTGCCGCTGGTGCCGCCGTTCAGGTTGATGGTGGCGACATTGCCGCTGTCCATCTTGCAATCGCTGGTGACGATCAGCGGGCCGTAGTTGGTGCCGTACAGATACTTGCCGGTCTTGGCGTTGCCGCCGGGGCCGTTGGCTTCGGCGTGGTTCAGGCCTTCCCACTGCTTCAGCACCTGGCCGCTATTGGCGTCGATGATGAGGTGCGGGCGGCTGGGCTCCTTACCGCCTTCCACCAGGAAGGACACCAGGTACACCAGCTGGGCGGTGTTGTTGTCCAGACGGACCACCAGTTCCGTCTTCTCATTGCGGGTTTCGTAGCCGTTGGCCTTCAGCGCCTTGGCGCTGGCCAGCACCTGGGAGGCGCTGAGCGCCGGCTTGACCGAAGCCAGGTCGGAGCCGATGCCGCGTACATAGTAGCCGGACAGCTTGCTGGCCGCGGCGGAGGCCGAGCCTTTGGCGAACTGTTTTTCTTCCACCACGGCCTCGCCCCATACCGGCACGCCCTGATAGAACTGCTGGTAGCGGGTGACTACTTTGCCGTTGGGGAACTGGGCGCTGCGCTGCGCTTTCAGTTCGCCTTGGTTGATGCCGGCGGCGCTGAACACGCTGGCACCGTCGACGAGTTTGCTGGATTTGGCCAGCGCTTCCAGGTTGACGCGCTCGGCGGCGTGGGCGGAACCGTAAGCCAGGGCGAGAGCGGACAGCACCAGGGCGCGAACCATCGCAGTTTGGGTTTTCATCACGAAGTTTTCTCCAATGTAGATCAGCGGGACACGGTAATGGCCCGCGTCAAGCCGGCTAGCCTTGCGTAAAGACCGCCGGCGCCGGACGGGCTTGCGCCCGTCGTTGCGGACGTCGGGAAAACGTTTCGGGTGTGGCGGGCGCCACCTGCCAGGAAAGGTCTTCACCGCGTCCTGCATGCATTCCCGACATGGGACATCCCTCTGGGGATTGGAAAAAGGAACGGCTGAAATCAGAGGGCGTTGGCTTGGCTTGTTCTGTCGGCCACTTGCCAAATGCATGAATGATGTATTGTTTTTTCCGGCTTGATATGCATCTGTCCTAACGGTCAGTTGCCTGGGACCCGCTCGCGGCCGGCATGAGCCAAATCAAAGCGGGATGCCGCATTTTTGCGGCAATGGAGGACGCGGGTGAAACATCAAGAAAATGAAAAGCCGCATCATCCCGATGCGGCTTGTTGTGATGCGGCAACATCCAAATTGCTATAAAAGCGGACAAACTGTCTAATTTTGGAAGGTTGCAGTTTTTTGCTTATGCGTAAAATTCATGATTTCAATGAGTTGCCCTCACCGGAGACCGGTTCACGGCGCTAGCCGCGCTATCGCCCAGCCGCCGTTTTCCCGCAAGGAATACTGTACCCGGTCGTGCAAGCGGCTGGGTCGGCCCTGCCAGAACTCCAACCGGTCCGGCGTCACCGCGTAGCCGCCCCAATGTGGCGGCCGCGGCACGTTCAGCGGGTGCTTGACCCCGAACATCGCCGCGCGCGTCACCAGCACGCTCTTGGAGCTGATTTCGCTGCTCTGCTCGCTGGCCCAGGCGCCGACGCGGCTGGTGTAGGGACGGCTGGCGAAATAGGCGTCGGACACCTCCGGCGCCACCTGGGCGGCGCGGCCCTCGATGCGAATCTGCCGCTCCAGCTCCGGCCAGAAGAAGGTCAGCGCCACATAGGGGTTATCGCTCAGCTGGTGGCCCTTGCGGCTCAGATAATTGGTGTAGAACAGCAACTGGCCGTCTTCCACGCCCTTGAGCAGCACGATG
This sequence comes from Chromobacterium sp. LK1, assembly GCF_001043555.1. Classification (NCBI taxonomy): domain Bacteria; kingdom Pseudomonadati; phylum Pseudomonadota; class Betaproteobacteria; order Neisseriales; family Chromobacteriaceae; genus Chromobacterium; species Chromobacterium sp. LK1. Next base: position 26,960 of record NZ_LDUI01000029.1, read on the forward strand.
CGCGAGGTGGGGCGGCCATCCGCGCCCGCGGTGGCCAGGTTCATCGCCGTGGGTTCCGGCGCTTGCGCGGCGATGGCTTCGTTCAGCCAGCTTTCCAGTTGCGCCAGCGGGTCCGGCAGGCACTCCTCCGGCGACAATTCTTTCTTGGAAAAATCCTTGCGGATGTCTGCGAGGTTCAGCGACATTTCATCCTCCTTGGGCGCTCATCTTATGCCAGTTTGCCGCGGTGGGATAAGGCCGCAGATCAAACCTTGCGCACTCGCCATAGCCGTCGAACGCGACGGCGACGGCGCCATCGCGCTGGAGCGCAGGACTTGAGGTTCAAGTTAGGCTAAAATACCCCATTTCACTGCCGCGGCTTTTCCGCCCATGCATCTGTTCGCCCTTGGTTTGAACCACCATACCGCACCGCTCTCCATCCGGGAAAAGCTGGCTTTTCCTGCGGAGGTGTTGCCCAAGGCGCTGGACAGCCTGGTCAGCTCGCATGCGGCGCGCGAGGCGGCCATCGTCTCCACCTGTAACCGCACCGAGATCTATTGCACCGGCGGCGATCCGCAGGCGGCGCTCAGCTGGCTGGCGCAGTATCACGGCCTGGCGCTGGCGGAGATGCAGCCCTATCTGTACCAGCTGGACGAGGCCAATGCCGCGCGCCACGCTTTCCGCGTCGCCTCCGGCCTGGATTCCATGGTGCTGGGCGAGACTCAGATCCTGGGCCAGTTGAAGGACGCGGTGCGCAGCGCCGAGCACGCCGGCACCATGGGCACTCTGCTCAACGGCCTGTTCCAGCGCACCTTCGCCGTGGCCAAGGAAGTGCGCTCCAACACCGCGGTCGGCGCCAGTTCGGTGTCGATGTCGGCGGCGGCGGTCAAGCTGGCCGAGCAGATCTTCCCCACCATAGGCGAACTGAACATCCTGTTCGTCGGCGCCGGTGAAATGATAGAGCTGGTGGCCACCCATTTCGCCGCGCGCAATCCTTCCTGTATCACCGTGGCCAACCGCACGCTGGAGCGCGGCCAACGGCTGGCGGAGCAGTTTGGCGGCAATGCCGTCACCCTCTCCGAGCTGCCGGACATCCTGCCGCGCTACGATGTATTGGTCACCTCCACCGCCAGCCAGTTGCCCATCATCGGCAAGGGCATGGTGGAGCGCGCGATCAAGGCGCGCCGCCACCGTCCCATCTTCATGCTGGACCTGGCGGTGCCGCGCGACATCGAAGTGGAAGTGGGCAAGCTGGCCGACGTGTTCCTGTACAGCGTCGACGACATCGCCAGCGTGGTGGAAGTGGGCAAGGAAGCGCGCCAGAGCGCGGCGGCGGAAGCCGAAACCATCATCCAGGCCCGGGTTTGCGAGTTCAGCGACTGGCTGAAGAAGCGCGAAACCGTGCCGCTGATCCGCGCGCTGCGCGACGACGCCGACCGGCTGCGGCGCGTGGCGCTGGACGCTGCGCTCAAGCAACTGGCGCGCGGCGAAGCGCCAGAGCGGGTACTGGAAACCCTGTCGGTGCAACTGACCAATAAATTGATGCACCCGCCCACCCGGGCCTTGTCGTCCGGGCGCGGCGCGGAGCATGACGCGCAGGTGGAAGCCGTCGCGCGTCTTTATCGTTTACACCCGGAGTCGTAATGAAAGCGTCGATTGCGGCCAAACTGGCGCAACTGGCCGACCGTCTGGAAGAGGTGACCCACCTCCTGGCCAGCGAGGCGGCCACCCGAGATATGGATGCGTTCCGCAAGCTCACCCGCGAGCATGCCGAACTCTCCCCGGTGGTGGAAACCTACCACAGCTACCGCCAGTGCGAGAGCGACATCGCCGCGGCGGAAGAGATGCTGTCGGACCCGGAAATGAAGGAATTCGCGCAGGCGGAAATCGCCGAGGGCAAGGACAAGCTGACGGCGCTGGACCTGGAGCTGCAGAAGCAACTGCTGCCCAAGGATCCCAACGACGAAAAGAACATCTTCCTGGAAGTCCGCGCCGGCACCGGCGGCGACGAGGCGGCGCTGTTCGCCGGCGACCTGTTGCGCATGTACACCCGTTACGCCGAGCGCAACCGCTGGAAGGTGGAGATCGTCTCCGCCAGCGAATCCGATCTGGGCGGTTATAAAGAGGTCATCGTGCGCCTGATCGGCTTTGGCGCTTATTCCCGGCTCAAGTTCGAATCCGGCGGCCACCGCGTGCAGCGGGTGCCGGCCACCGAGACCCAGGGCCGCATCCATACTTCGGCCTGCACCGTGGCGGTGATGGCCGAGGCCGACGAACTGGCCGACGTGGTGTTGAACCCGGCGGATCTGCGCATCGACACCTTCAGGGCCAGCGGCGCCGGCGGTCAGCACATCAACAAGACCGATTCCGCGGTGCGCATCACCCATATTCCGACGGGGATTGTGGCGGAGTGTCAGGACGGACGCTCCCAGCACGCCAACAAGGCCAGCGCCATGCAAGTGCTGGCGGCGCGCATCATGGACATCCAGCGCCGCGAGCAGCAGCAAAAGGAGGCGGCCGAGCGCAAGAGCCTGATCGGCTCCGGCGACCGTTCCGAGCGCATCCGTACCTATAACTATCCGCAAGGCCGCATCACCGACCATCGCATCAACCTGACCTTGTACAAGCTGGACTACGTGATGGACGGCGATCTGAGCGAGCTGACCGATGCCTTGATCGCCGAACAGCAGGCGGAACTGCTGGCGGAATTGGGCGAGTGACAGCCTACGGTACTAGCAAGGATTATTGCGTTGCCGCTGCCGGCGCAACGCGCTACACTCGCAGACTCAAGAACGGGCGGATTTCCGCCCGCGCCCGCTTGGCGGCATGATCGCCGCGCGGGCTTATTCTCCGAACTTTGGGCCACTCGATAGTGGCCTTTTTTCTTGCCTGCTCGTCGCGCGTGGGCAAAAAAAAGGCCGGGCCCTGTCTGAACCCGGCAATGCCCAACGTGGATTGGCAGTCAATCTGGCGCCGCCGCATTCAGCAGCCGCGCGATAAGTGGTGGAAATTCCCCATTGCAAGCGGATGTCATTCTGTAATATTTATAATCCGTTACTATTCCAGTGCGGATAAAACGCCGGGCTTGGGGAAGACGCCGCCGAGCACGCCGACAGGCTAGGCCCGTGTGCAAGGCGCCGCGTCAGGAATCGGGACGCGCGGCCAAGCGGACCCGCCATGCAATCCAGTGGCAGGCGACAAATGCCATGCCATTGATGCATGGCTGCCGGAATCCGCCCGTTGGCGGCCGCGCCGCGGCCAGCATGCCAAGCATACGATGTTGCGCTCGGCATGACAAAGCAGTTAATTTCATGATAACCATGATAAAAAGGCATGTAAGATGAAGCTGCCACCGCTGAATGCATTACGCGTATTTGTCGTTGCCGCCGAGCATTTATCCTTCACCCGCGCCGCCGCCGCGCTGAGTCTGACCCAGGGGGCGGTCAGCCGCCATGTGCAGACTTTGGAGGAATACTACGGCGCCACCCTGTTCACCCGGCAGGCGCGCGGCCTGTCGCTGACCGCCGAGGGCGAGGCGCTGATCAAGCCGGCGCGCGAGGCCTTCCAATTGTTGAACGAGGCCAGCGAAGCGCTGCGGCTGCGGCAGAGCGATTTGCGCGTGCGCATGCCGCCCACCCCGGCGATGCGCTGGGTGCTGCCCAATCTGCCGGACTTCCAGACCCGTTATCCGGAATACACGCTGCACCTGGTGACCCAGCTGATCCACGACAAGCCGTTCAACCGCGCCGAATACGATCTGGCGGTGGTGGGCATGGCGCGCGCCGAAGTGGCGCCGGATCTGCGCACCGAATGCATTTGCCGCGAAAAACTGATCCCGGTCTGTTCCCCGGCCCTGCTCAATGGCAAGCACCCGCTGAACACCCCGGACGATTTGCGCCACCACACCCTGCTGCATCCGTGGCGCGATCAGGACACCTGGAAGCGCTGGCTGAAGCTGGCCGGCGTCAACGGCGTGAATCCGGAAAGCGGCGTGACCTTCGACGCTTCCGAATACGCGCTGCACGCCGCCGTCGCCGGCATGGGCGTGACCCTGGCCCAGGTATCCATGGTGACTCAGGACCTGGATTCCGGCCGGCTAGTGATGCCTTTCGACACCGTGCTGGAGACCGAGTGGAGCTACTACCTGGTGTATCCGCACGAGCTGGCGGAGCTGCCCAAGGTCAAGGTGTTCCGCGACTGGCTGGTGGCCATCCTGGCCAAGAGCGAGGCCAGCAGCTGGCTGGCGCGGCGCGGTTACTGAAGCGCGCGGCGGCGCGTCCGCACCGCCGCCTAAGAACCTGTTCAAAGTCTGCTGTGCTTCGGCGATACGGCGTTGAAAACAACTTCGAAATGCTCATGTACCGCTTGTACATTCCGCTTTCTCAGCCGCAACGCCTTGTCTCGCTCTTGCTCGCGAGACTTTGAACAGGTTCTAAGATGCTGTTCTAAAGCCTGCTTTGTAAATCTTTGTGTCCGCCACTGGATTCCTGGCCCTTCTCGGCGCAAAATAATTGACTAGTCAATTATTGATGGGTCAATAGAAATGAACACCTTAGCCGCAACCGCTGGAGCGGCCGGCGCGCTGGATTTCCGCCAAAAAGTGCTGGCCATGCTCGGCCTGTGTTTCGTGCTGCTGATGGTGGCGCTGGACCAGACCGTGGTCGGCACCGCCATGCCCACCGTGGTGGCGGAGCTGCACGGCTTCGACTTGTACGCCTGGGTCGGCACTTCCTACCTGCTCACCTCGGTGATCACCGTGCCCATCTTCGGCAAGCTGGGCGACGATCACGGCCGCAAACCCTTCGTGCTGACCGCCATCATCCTGTTCACCGCCGCCTCCATGCTGTGCGGCCTGGCCCAGAACATGCTGGAGCTGGTGCTGGCGCGCGCGCTGCAAGGCGTGGGCGGCGGCATGCTGGTGGCCACCACCTTCGCCTGCGTGCCGGACATGTTCCCGGAAACCGCGCAGCGCCTGCGCTGGCAGGTGATGCTGACCGCCGCCTTCGGCCTGGCCAATGCGGTGGGCCCGACGCTGGGCGGCTTTCTCACCGAATACCTGGGCTGGCGTTGGGTGTTCTTCGTCAATCTGCCGGTGGGCGCGGCCAGCCTGTGGTTCGTGTGGAGCCATCTGCCGGCGATGCGCCGCGCCGGCCCGGCCAGCAAGCTGGACTGGCAGGGCGCGCTGCTGATCGCCATCTTGCTGGGCTCGATGCAGCTGCTGGTGGAATGGCTGCCGCTGCATAAGCCGCTGTGGCTGATGGCCGGCCTGGGTCTGAGCGGCCTGGCCGCGCTGGGCCTGCTGCTATGGTGGGAACGGCGCTGCCCCAACCCGCTGCTGCCCCTGGACATGTTGAGCCACCGCAGCCTGGCGCCCTTGTTCGGCCTGTCGTTGCTGCTGGGCGGCGGCATGTTCGCGGTGATGTACTACGCGCCGCTGATGTTCCAGGGTGGCTTCGGCCTGTCGCCGAATCAGGCCGGCCTGCTGGTGACGCCGCTGGTGGTGTGCATCACCCTGGGCAGCATTCTGAACGGGCGCATCGTCACCCGGGTGCGCCGCCCGACGCGGCTGCTGGCGCTGGGCTTGTTGTTGTTCGCCTTCACCGCCGGCGCGCTGGGCTGGGTGGACGCCGCCACCAAGCACTGGCTGGTAGCCGTGCTAATGGCGGTGGGTGGCTTGGGTCTGGGCTTGCTGCTGCCCAATCTGACCATCTTCGTGCAGCAGAGCGCGCCGCGTCAGCAACTGGGCGTGGCCACGGCGATGATACAGTCCACGCGGATGATAGGCGGCATGCTGGGCACCGCGCTGGTCGGCGTCTTCGTTACCCACCACTACGTGGCCGGCGTCAACGCCTTGCCCATCGCGCCGCAGTGGCAGGGCTGGCTGCGCGATCCGCAGATCCTGCTCAGCGCCGAGACTTCCGCCCGTTTCGAACAACTGGCGGCGGCGGCCCAGCTCAACGGCGGCGCGCTGCTCGGCGCCTCGCGGCTGGCGCTGGTGGACGCGATTCACGTCAGCCAGTGGCTGGTGGCGGCGCTGGTGGTGCTGGGCGTCTTGCTGGTGAGACGGGTGCCGCATGTAGAATTGCGCGATGTCAAAACCAAAACGGCGGTCATCCATGACTGAGTGCGCCCCCAATCTGTTGCAGCAAATCGGCCGCACCGGCCGCGCGATGTACGCGGCGTTTGAACAGCAAGTGGGCTATCCCTTGCCGCGCTGGCGCATCCTGGCGGCCTTGATCGACCTGGAACAGGCGACGCAGAAACAGCTGGCCACCCGGCTGTCCATGGACCCCGGCGCCTTGACCCGGCAGTTGAAAGCGATGGAGGGGGACGCGCTGGTGCGCCGCATTACCGACCCGGCCGACAACCGCCAGACCCTGGTGACGCTGGCGCCGGCCGGACAGGTGCTGATAGACGAGGTGCAGCCGCGGCGCGAAGCGTTTTTCCGGCACGCGCTGGCGGATATTCCCGCCAGCCAGATGGAGACCACGCTGGCGGTGCTGCACCAGCTGGAGCAGCGCTTCCGCGATCAGGATTAGAGCCGGCGCCGCCGGCTGGCGGCGCTCATTCCTGCGGCTGCCACTGATAGGTCTTCAGCACCGTCTTGATGCGGCCGCTTTTCTGCAGGCGGTCTATCGCCTGGTTCAGCTGCGCCACCTTGATGTCGGAATGCGGCGACACTGCGCACATGGTGGGCATGAAGGTAACCACCAGCGGATGCAGCTTGAGCGAGGCGGCTTCCTGCGGCCAATTGCGCGCCCAGGCGGCGAACTCCAGCTCCGACACGATGGCGACGTCGCTCAATCTTTTCTGCACCGACTTCACCAGCAGCTCCATCCGCGCCTCCTCGTTGTGCGAGGCCGGGTTGCTGCGCCAGAAGCGTTCCAGCGTCGGGTAGTTGTAGCCGCGGATGGTGACGATGCGCTTGCCGGCGAGATCGCCGGTCTGGCGCAGCTCAGTGGTTTGCTTCAGCGTCAGCGGGCGCTCGAGCTGGGGGTAGATTTCGTGGGTCCAGCCCAGCCGCGCCGCATTGCCGAACCAGTCCGGGTTGGCGTTGCAGACGATGTCCACGCGCCCGGTTTCGATGGAAACCTCCACCCGCTTGCGGGCGATCAGCATGAATTCGGGCCGCATACCCAGTTCCGATGCCAGCATCTCGCCGATATCCTTGGACAGCCCGCTGCGCAGATGCTCGCCGTCCGGCGACAGCACCACCACCGGCGCCGCGTCGGTATCCGCCACGCCTATCCGCAAATTGCCCGCCGTCCAGGCCTCCTCGCCCCATGCCGCAGCCAGTCCCGCCAGCAGCCACAGCTTATTCGTAATCGCCATATGGATCTTCTCTCTTTATTCTTAAGCAAGCGTCCGAACAGTTGATCGCGAGTGTTAAGATGATCTTTTGAGTCCGTTGCACTTGTTATTGTTGTAGACAAAAAAAGTTCAGCCGCCATGACAAAAACATCCCCGCATTGCCTCCGGCAACACCTTGACCAGCGCATCCTGATCCTGGACGGCGGCATGGGCACCATGATCCAGCGCCATCAGTTACAGGAGGCCGATTACCGGGGAGAACGCTTTGCCGACTGGCCTTGCGACGTCAAGGGCAACAACGACTTGCTGGCGCTGACGCGCCCGGACGTGATCGGCGGCATCCACCAGGCTTATCTGGACGCCGGCGCCGACATCATCGAAACCAACACCTTCAACGCCACCTCCATCGCCATGGCCGATTACGCGATGGAAAGCCTGGTCTGGGAAATCAATCATGCCGCCGCCAGGCTGGTCAAGGAACTGTGCGAAAAGGCCAGCGCCGCCAATCCGGCCAAGCCGCGCTATTGCGCCGGCGTGCTCGGCCCCACCAACCGTACCTGTAGCATCAGCCCGGACGTCAACGATCCGGGCTACCGCAACGTCAGCTTCGACGAGCTGGTGAGGTCCTACACCGAGGCGATAGACGGCCTGGTGCAAGGCGGCGCGGACCTGCTGCTGGTGGAAACCATCTTCGATACCCTGAACGCCAAGGCGGCGGTGTTCGCCATCCATCGATATTTCGACGAGCGCCCGGACGCGCCGCGGCTGCCCATCATGATCTCGGGCACCATCACCGACCAATCCGGCCGCACCCTGACCGGGCAGACCACCGAGGCCTTCTACAACTCGCTGTCCCACGCCGACGCGGTCAGCTACGGCCTCAACTGCGCGCTGGGCCCGGACCTGCTGCGGCCCTATGTCGAGGAAATGGCGCGGGTGTCCGCCAGCTATGTGTCGGTGCACGCCAACGCCGGCCTGCCCAATGCCTTTGGCGGCTACGATCTTGAGCCGGAGGCGATGGGCGTGTACGTGCGCGAATGGGCGGAATCCGGCCTGATCAACATCGTCGGCGGCTGTTGCGGCACCACGCCGGAGCATATCGCCGCCATCGCCCGCGCGGTGGACGGCGTCGCGCCGCGGCCGCTGCCGCGGATCGAGGCCAAGTGCCGGCTGTCCGGCCTGGAGCCGTTCAACATCGGCGATGGCGATCTGTTCGTCAATGTTGGCGAGCGCACCAATGTCACCGGCAGCCGCGCCTTCGCCAAGCTCATTCTCAATGGCGATTATGCCACCGCGCTGGACGTGGCGCGTCAGCAAGTGGAAAACGGCGCCCAGGTCATCGACATCAATATGGACGAGGGCATGCTGGATGCCCACGCCGCCATGGTGCGCTTCCTCAACCTGATCGCGTCGGAGCCTGACATCGCCCGCGTGCCCATCATGATCGATTCCTCCAAGTGGGAAGTGATCGAGGCTGGCCTCAAGTGCATACAGGGCAAGGGCATCGTCAACTCGATCTCGATGAAGGAAGGTCGGGACAAATTTGTCGAGCAGGCGCGCTTGATCCGCCGCTACGGCGCCGCGGTGATCGTGATGGCCTTCGACGAAGCCGGTCAGGCCGACACCTATGCGCGTAAGATAGAAATCTGCGAGAACAGCTACCGCATCCTGGTGGACGAAGTGGGCTTCCCGCCGGAAGACATCATTTTCGACCCCAATATCTTCGCCGTCGCCACCGGCATCGAGGAGCACGCGCGCTACGGCCTGGACTTCATCGAAGCCACCGGCTGGATCAAGCAACAGCTGCCGCACGCCAAGATTTCCGGCGGCGTGTCCAACGTCTCCTTCTCCTTCCGCGGCAACAACAAGGTGCGCGAGGCCATCCACGCCGTCTTCCTCTACCACGCGATACAGCGCGGCATGACCATGGGCATCGTCAACGCCGGCGCGCTTGAGGTCTACGACGAGGTGGACCCGGAACTGCGCGCACGGATCGAGGACGTGGTGCTGATGCGCGCGCCCAAGGACGGCGGCGACGCCACCGAACACCTGATCGCGCTGGCGGAAAAATACAAGGGCGAAGCCACCGGCGAGAAAAAGGGCGAAGACCTGGCCTGGCGCGCGCTGCCGGTGGAAAAGCGGCTGGAACACGCGCTGGTCAAGGGCATCACCACCTTCATCGTCGAGGACACCGAGGAAGTGCGGCAGAAATCCGCGCGCCCCATCCACGTGATCGAAGGCCCGTTGATGGACGGCATGAACGTGGTCGGCGACCTGTTCGGCGCCGGCAAGATGTTCCTGCCGCAGGTGGTCAAGTCCGCGCGGGTGATGAAGGCCGCCGTCGCCCACCTGGAGCCCTTCATCGAAGAGGAAAAGATTCGCCTGGGCCTGGCCGACGCGCCGGCCAAGGGCGTGATCATCATGGCCACGGTCAAGGGCGACGTCCACGATATCGGCAAGAATATCGTCGGCGTGGTGTTGCGCTGCAATAACTACCAGGTGATAGACCTGGGCGTGATGGTGCCCTGCCAGAAAATCCTGGACGCCGCCATCGAGCACAAGGCCGACATCATCGGCCTGTCCGGCCTGATCACCCCCAGCCTGGAAGAAATGAGCCATGTGGCCAAGGAAATGCAGCGCCAGGGCTTCAGCATCCCGCTGCTGATCGGCGGCGCGACCACATCCAAGGTCCACACCGCGGTCAAGATCGCCCCGCACTACCAGCATCCGGTGATCTATGTGCCGGATGCCAGCCGCGCCGTCGGCGTCTGCTCCAACCTGCTGTCCGACACCCTGCGCGACGGCTTCGTCGCGGAAAACCAGGCCGAGCAGGATCGCGCGCGCGAGGGCCACGCCAATAAGGCGAGCCGCAAGGTGGTGGGCCTGGAGCAGGCGCGCGCCAACAAGGAAGCGATAGACTGGGCCGCCTACCAGCCGCCCACGCCGCGATGGCTGGGCGTGCGTCGCTTCGAGCGCTACCCGCTGGCCGAGATCGCCGCCTACATCGACTGGACGCCGTTCTTCCAGAGCTGGGAGCTGGCCGGCCGCTTCCCGCGCATCCTGAACGACGAGATCGTCGGCGAATCCGCGCGCGCCTTGTACGAGGACGCGCAAGTGATGCTCAAGCAGATCATTGCCGAGAACTGGCTGGGAGCCAACGCGGTGATCGGCCTGTTCCCGGCCGCCAGCGTCAACCACGACGATATTGAAATCCGCGACCCGGACACGCGCGCCAGCCTGATGAGTTGGGTGGGCCTGCGCCAGCAACTGCCCAAGATGGACGGCAAGGCCAACTGGGCGCTGGCCGACTATATCGCGCCGCGGGACAGCGGCGTGCAGGACTATATCGGCGCCTTCGCCGTCACCGCTGGCATCGGCATCGAGCCGCACGTCCAGCGCTTCGAGGACGCCGGCGACGACTACTCCTCCATCCTGCTCAAGGCGCTGGCTGACCGGCTGGCCGAAGCCTTCGCCGAATTGATGCACGCCCGCGTGCGCCGCGAATTCTGGGGCTATGCCGCCGCCGAGCAACTGGACAACGAAGCGCTGATCGACGAAAAGTACCAGGGCATCCGCCCCGCGCCCGGCTACCCGGCTTGTCCGGATCACACCGTCAAGAGCGCGCTGTTCGAACTCCTGGACGCGCCGGCCATAGGCATGACGCTGACCGAAGGCTACGCGATGCTGCCCACCGCCGCGGTGTCCGGCTTCTACCTCAGCCATCCGGCCGCGCGCTACTTCGGCGTCGGCAAGATAGAGCGCGACCAAGTGGCCAGCTACGCCGAACGCCGCGGCGTCAGCGTGGAACAGGCCGAACGCGACCTCGCCCCCAATCTGGGCTATGACGCCTGAGGCGCGCAAGCCCTGGCCCAGGCTGCTGCTGGCTAGCCTGATCTTCGGCGTCGGTGCCTGGCTGCTGTTCAGCTTCCGCGACCGCTACGTGGTGCTGTTGCTGGCCGGCGCGCTGCTGGCCTGGCAAGCGCTGCCGGCAGGATTTAAAACCCGCGCGCTGCTGCTGACCGCGGCGGGCTGTCTGCTCGATCTCACCGCAGTCAGCCTGGGGCTATACCGTTTCGCCGGCGTCGGTGCCCTGCCCTTGTGGACGGCGACGCTGTGGCTGAGCTTCAGTGTCTGGTGGCTGGCTTTGTTGAAAGACTGGCGTCCATCGCCGCGGCTGCTGGCTGTCATCGGCGCGATCGCCGGGCCCTTGGCCTATTGGGTTGGCATACGCTTGCGCGCGCTGATGCCGGGCGTGTCGTTGTGGCTGATGCTGACGGCCTTGGCGCCGCTGTGGGCGATATTGCTGGCCCTGACGCCGCGGCTGCTGCCGGCGGAGCCCGCGCGCGGCTGTGGATAAGCCAGGCATGCCTGGAGGGCTGTGGATAACTGGAGGTGTAGCCGCCTCCGTCCATTGAATGCCGGCTGGAATCAGATAAAAACCGCATCGTTGATGATGCGGTTTTTATTTATTTAATCTTCCAAAATAATATTCAATTCAAAATTAATTAAATATGGATTATTAAAATACGCGTCGGCACGGTGAAAATTAACAAACAGGCTATTTCATCTCCGGCAAGAATCATGTATTGCCCGTCAGGCCGGGCTTAGCGAAGAATAAATTAAAAGGTTTTAATAAAAACCTATGACCATGTTATTTCGCCGGCAGCGAGATATGAAAAATTCACGAATAAAAATCTTTTTTCAAATCACATAATATTTGCAACCGGACGGGAGCGCTCACGGCGGGGGATTGGCAGATCCCGCGCGGAGTCAGGCCCGCGGCCCGGCCGGTCTTTTTGGATGATGCAAGTGTAATAATGATTCTTGAAAAGGATATTCCGTGAAACAACTCATCGTCGCCTCATGCCTATTGGCCGGCGCGCAATTCGCCGCCGCCGCGCCGTTTTCCCCGGCGGAAACCCATTACGTCAAACTGGATTTCCGCAGCCCGTACGGCGGCAATATCTGCGGTGGTTCGCTGGTGGGGCCGGACCTGGTGCTGACCGCCTCTCATTGCATCCTGGATAACTGGAGCGGCGTGACCGCCCATTACGGCCGCCATTTCGCCCAGCGCGTCGACACCGAGCGCAACAACGCCAAGCCCAACTGGATCAAGTTCGACCATCACGGCGTGGCGGTGGATCTGGCATTGCTGAAACTGTCCCGTCCCATCGCCGGCGTCAACGGCGCCAGAACCGTGCCGGTGGTGGCGCAGGAGGACTGCAATGCCGCGCTTGGCGCGATGCAGGCCAATCTGCGCATGGCCGAGACCGGCGGCCAGCTGGCGGCCAGCCTGATGGACGTCCGCGTCGCCAATATCCAGCGGCTGGGGCCGTCGCCCTTGGCCAACGGCGTGTCCCTGCTGGCCAACGGCACCGTGGGCCGTGGCGGCGACTCCGGCAGCCCGCTGCTGTCGCCCAAGGGCGTGCAGGTGGGCGTCTACAACGGCAACGCCGGCAATGTTTCCGCCTTCGCCGCGCTGTGCAAATACGCGGGCAGCATCAAGGCCTGGTCCGAGGTGCTGAGCCCGTCCGCCAGCCAGACCCCGCCGCCCGGCGACTGGGTGTGGCCGGATGCCGCGCGACGCTGACACGCGCGCTAAATAAGAAAGCAGCCCGCGGGCTGCTTTTGCAATGGAAGCGGAGATCGGTTTACTCGCTGCGTCATGCTCCGAGACGCTCAGCCGATCGTGAGCCGGTTTTCAGCGGCTTCCTGGCGGCGTTGGCCGGCTGCTCAACACCCCCTGGCGCTGCGCGTCGGCCAGATAGCCGGCGATCAGCGCCGCTTCTTCTGCCGTCAGCGGCGCCTTGAACGCCAGCCGCATTTTCTCGGTGATGTCCCGCCAGTGGGCCTCGGACAGCGGCGGTTGCAGGGCCGCGTAATCAGCGGAATGGCAGATCAGGCATTTTTGCAGCGCCGGCAAATAGCCGGGGTGGCTGGTGGCCGGGTACATCGCGGTCTCGTTGGGCAGGGCAATGCTGGTCGCGGCCGCCGGATGGCAGCAGGCCCAGGCCAGTATCGCCAGCATCCAGATCTTGTTCATCGTGTTCTCCTCATCCGTCCACCGTCACATCCACCCGCTCCACCACATTGCGAGCGTAACCGCCGGGGTTCCACGGCTGCTCCAGCGGCTGCCGCTCCCCGCTATTGGCGGTGGCCCGCGCCATCAGCCGCAAGGCACCAGGCCGCACGTCTCGCAGCGTCAGCCGCCATGGGTGAAAGGCGAAACGGCTGGCGGCCTGGTCCAACCGCGCCGGCTGCCAACTGCGGCCGCCGTCGGCCGATACCTCCACGCCGCCGATGCCGCTGCCGCCGTCGAAGGCGATGCCACGCAGCGTCAGTTGGCCGTCCGGCACCGTCACGCGCTGGCCGCTTTCCAGATTGGTGATGAAGCTGCGCACCTTCAGCCGCTTCAAGCGCACCGTCTTGCCGGGCGGACTGCCTGGCGCGACGCCGTTGTCCGGCGTGTCCGGCACCACATAGGCCTGGCTGGCGAACCAGCCGTCGAATACATGATCGATCACCTCGATCTCCGACAAATGCTTCATCCAGTACGGCGCATAAAAGCCCGGCACCACCAGACGGATGGGGAAACCGTTCAGCACCGGTAGAGGCTGGCCGTTCATCTCCCAGGCAATCAGCACCTCCGGGTTCAGGGCGTCCGCCAGGTCCAGCGAGCGGATGAAGGCCGGCGTCGCCTCCAAGGCCGGCTGATCGGTGCCGCGGTAAGCGATCTGTATCGCGTCTGGGAGCGGGCCTGCCGCTTGCAGCACATCGCGCAGCCGCACGCCGGTCATTTCCACGCAGGCCATCGAGCCATTGCCCAACTGCGCGCCCGGCACGCGCGGCTGCATCAGCCCGCGGCCGTTGCCGGCGCATTGCAGCACCACGGTCTGACGCACGGTTTCAAAACGGCGGCGCAACTCCGCCACGCTCAGCGACAAGGGCCGCCGCACCCTGCCCTTGATCACCAGCCGGTGCTCGGCCTCGTCGATGTCCAGCGGCTGGCCGGACAAGTGGTAGCGCACGAACACCGCCTCATTGGGCGTGATCAGGCCCTGATCGAACTGGCTGAACGGCGTTTCCAGATGCACTGGCCGCGTGGTGATGCGCAGCAGCGGCATTTTCTGCGGATACGGCACCCGTTCGCGCCAGCCGTTGGCAAAGCCCTGATCCAGCCAGTTCGCCGCCAGCGAGCGGCCGGACAGGCCCAGCAAAGCCATGGCGGCCAGCCCGCCTTTCAGCACCGCGCGGCGGCGTAGATCAAAGTCATCGGATTGCATGTCTGCCTCCATTAAGAAGCTGTTCAACGCCCCGCGCACTTGGGCGGGACAAGGCGCAAGCGGCTGATAGTGCGAAATTCATAGATAGCACATTGGCATTTCATGGCCATGCTCACTGTGCCTCCATCTCCGACGCGCAGGCACTTGCGGTGTGGGGAGGCGGTGAACGGCAAGATGAAGACGGGCTTATTGCTTCAGCAGCCAGGCGACGATCTGGCGCAACTCCAGGTCCGACACCTGCGGATTGGGCGGCATCGGCACCGGTCCCCAGGTGCCGCCGCCGCCGGCCTTGATCTTGGCCTGTAATAACTGGGAGGCCCCGGCCTGACCGGCGTATTTCTTGGCTACCTCGCGATAGGACGGCCCCACCAGCTTGTGGTCCACCGCGTGACAGGACAGGCAGTTGTTCTTTTGCGCCAGAGCCAATGCCGGCTCCGTCGCCAGCGCCGGCATGGTCGCCAGCAGCAGCGCGGCGCCGACGGCCGCGAGTGAAACGCTATGCATCGCAATCTCCCATTGCTTGGTTTCCCGGCCGCGGCGCGGCGGAGATTGCTTATTAGTATATTGATGTGATTATTGGAATATCATTCGAATAATTGATAAGAATGATAAGTTCAGCTGCTGAACCATCAAGGCAAGGGATGCTGTTGCCGAGGTGTGAGCAGCGTGGAGACGATCCGATAGCCGGGCCTGATCGCGACCTTGGCTTGCTTGTTTCCGACATTTTCCTTGTACGGATTAATCTACAAACGCATAATCACTCGTCCTAAAAATGATATTTTGCTGTAAGAATGAATAGGTATTTCCCGTTTTCCCTTGCGGTGGCAGCCTGTCTGGTGCTCGCCGCCTGTTCCGGCGGCCCCGCCGCTCAGCCGGTACGCACTGGCGTGTTTGTCGACAGCCCGGTGGCGGGCCTGGACTACGACAGCGGCAGCCATACCGGCAAAACCACCGCCAGCGGCGAGTTCCACTACCTGGACGGCGAAACGGTTGTCTTCCGCATCGGCAAGCTGGAACTGGGCCGCAGCCTGGGCGCGGCCCAGCTCACCCCGCTGCAACTGGCCGGCAGCCAGGACCCGGCCGAGCCCAAGGCGCTGCGCCAGGTGCAGCTGCTGCTGACGCTGGATGAAGACGGCAATCCCGACAATGGCATCCAGATCGCGGCGGAAACCGCCACCCGCTTCTCGCGTAGCCAGAGTCTAGAGCAGGCTGGTGAACTGAAAACCCTGCTCAATCAGGCCGGCATCGCCCGCCGCCTGGTCAGCGTGGATCGCGCCGCCAACCATTTCCGGCTCAGCCTGGCCGCCTTGCGCGCGCAAGCGCCCACTCCGCGTTTCACCCCCATGGCCGAAGCCGACGGCACGCCGTTGAACGGCTCCGCGCAACGCGCCGGCTGCGTGCAGGACAGGCAAACCGGTTTGATCTGGGAAGTGAAGGCCGAAAAAGGCCTGCGCAGCCAGTTCCACAGCTACTACGTCAGCGCCGGCGGCAATCCACAGCCGCCTGCCCAATGCGCTGCTGGCCAGACGGATTGCCTGCTTGCCAGCTATGTCCAGGCGGTCCGGCAACAGAAGCTGTGCGGTTTCGACGATGAGACCGCGGGCGGCGATCGCGGTTGGCGCTTGCCCTCCGAGCGGGAGCTGAAGACGCTGCTGGACTGGAGCCAGCGCGATAAAGCCCAAGGTCTGCCGGCTCTGGATCGCTATGCGTTTCCGGATGCGGCGGCCACCTTCTACTGGACCGGCACCAGCCATTCCGAGGAGAGCACGGTGGCAGTGGCTTTCGATGACACTCACCGCAGCTTGGGCAGTCTCAGCCTGGGCCACGGCCAAGCGGCAAGGGGGCGTCTGGTGCGTGGCCCCAAACTGGCCGACGAGCCATTGCCGCATGGCGGTGCCAAATCCTCGCCGGGCTACGTCGCGGTCCGTTCCGACAGCCCATCCACCCTGCGCGCGGCCGGTCGTCCGCTCTGACCATCGGCGCCTCACTATTCCCCTGATGCCGCGCCGAGAACGGCGCGGTCTTCAAGCCCCCATCCAACCATCCCTCCATGGGCGCGCTTGAACCAGGCGCGACCCCGGCTTGCCTATCCCCGACATGCTTCTTGTACGAACAACTTTACAAACGCATAATCCGCTGTCTTTAAATAAAAATGATTATTAATTACAAAAATGCACTCGCGCCCCTTGCTCCCCCTCATTCTGGCAGGCAGCCTGGCAGTGGCCGCCTGCTCCGGCGGCCCCGCCGCCCAGCCGGTACGCACCGGCGTCTTCGTCGACAGCCCGGTGGCGGGCCTGGACTACGACAGCGGCAGCCACGCCGGTAAAACCACCGCCAATGGCGAATTCCGCTACCTGGACGGCGAAACCGTCGTCTTCCGCATCGGCAAGCTGGAACTGGGCCGCGGCCTGGGCGCAGCCCAGCTCACCCCATTGCAACTGGCCGGCAGCCAGAACCCGGCGGACCCGGCCGTGCTGCGCCAGGTGCAACTGCTGCTGACGCTGGACGAAGACGACAATCCCAACAACGGCATCCAGATCAGCGCCGACACCGCCGCCCGCTTCAGCCGCAGCCAAAGCCTGGCCCAGGCCGGCGAGCTGCAAACCCTGCTCGACCAGGCCGGCATCGCCCGCAGCGTGGTGGCCGCCGACTACGCCGCCAGCCACTTCCGCCTGAGCCTGGCCGCGCTGCGCGAACAGCCGCCCGGCCCGCGCTTCACCGCACTGGCCGAAGCGGACGGCGCACCGCTGACCGACGCCGGCGAACGCGCCGGCTGCGTGAAAGACAAGCAGACCGGCCTGATCTGGGAAGTGAAATCCGTGCAAGGCCTGCGTAGCCAATTCCACAGCTATTACGCCAGCGCCAGCCGCAATCCGGAACGCCCGGCCCAATGCGAACCCGGTCAGGAAGACTGCCTGGCCGTCACCTACACCGAAGCCGTGAGCAAGCAAAAACTATGCGGCTTCGAAGACAGCGAAGAAGACATCGCCGAAGAACGCGGCTGGCGGCTGCCCACCGAGCGCGAACTGAAAACCTTGCTGGACTGGAGCCAGTACGACCGCTCGCGCGGCCTGCCGGCCATGGACCGCCACGTCTTCCCGGACGCCGAAGCCGCCTTCTACTGGACCGCCACCAGCCGCCGCGGCGAAGGCGCGCTGGCGGTGGCCTTCGACGACACCCACCGCACCCTGTCCAGCGTCAGCCTCAGCCTGGGCCAGCCGGCGCGGCTGCGCCTGGTTCGTGGCTCCAAGCTGGCCGACGATCCCAACCCGGAAGAAAATCCGCCGCCGCAACCGGCCTACATCCCGGTCAGCGCCGATGGACAACTGGCCACGCCGGCCCAGGCCGCTTGCGTCGACGACAACCAGCACCCGGACAGCTGGCGCGACATCATCCTGTGGCAGGCCCAACCGCGGCCGGCCGGCGCCGCCAGCCTCAATCCGACGCTGGCCGCGCTGCAACAGCAGCGCTTGTGCCAGCAGGACAATTGGCGGCTGCCCAACGTGGCCGAAGCCAGCCGCTGGCTGCAATTGCAACAGGACAAGCACTATCCCGCTGCCAGCGCCGCCGCCCGAGTATGGGCGCGTGACGCGCGCGGCTCACTCTACGCGCTGGACCGCGAGGGCGGGAAACAGAGCGCGGCCGAACTCGCCGGCCAGGCCGAGCAGCCGCTGCTGCTCGCCCTCTCGATCCGCCCGGCCAAACCGCCGCAGCCGGACAGCGACGGCGAGGCGCCGGACGCCGCCCAGCTGGCGCAATGGCGGATCAGTTACAGCCAATACCTGCCCGGCGCGGAGCGCCAGGCGGCCTGGCCCGCCCCCACGCTGGACGCGGCGGTGCAAGCCGGCTTCCGCGACCTGGGCCTGCTGCCGGCGGCGCCGTTTCCGGCCGACAACCCCTATAGCGCCGCCAAAGTGGCGCTGGGCGACAAACTGTTCCGCGATCCACGGCTGTCCCGCAACAACCGCATCGCCTGCATCAGCTGCCATGCGCCGGAACACGGCTGGAGCGATCCGCGCCCAGTGTCCCAAGGCCACATCGGCCAATTGGGCGGCCGCAACGCCATGACCCTGCTCAACACCGCCTACGTCGGCGCGCTGTTCTGGGACGGCCGCGCCGCCAGCCTGGAAGAGCAAGCCAAGGGCCCGGTGGTCAATCCGCTGGAAATGCACCAGCCGCTGGGCCAGGCGGCGGCCAAGATCGCCGCCGCGCCGGAATACGCGCCGCTGTTCGCCGCCGCCTATGGCGACAGCCGCGTGGACCTGGAGCGCATGGCCAAGGCCATCGCCACCTTCGAGCGCACGCTGATCAGCCACGACAGCGCCTTCGACCGCTTCCTCAAGGGCGAGCGCGCCGCGCTGAACGACCAAGCGCTGTGGGGCCTGCATCTGTTCCGCACCAAGGCGCGCTGCATCAACTGCCACAACAGCCCGCTGCTGTCCGACAACCAGTTCCACAACACCGGCCTCAACTACATCGGCCGCGACAAGGAAGACCTGGGCCGCGGCGGCGTCACCGGCCTGCACGCCGATTTGGGCAAGTTCCGCACCCCCACCCTGCGCGACCTGCTCTACACTGGCGACTACATGCACAGCGGCGACATGCCGCTGGATGAGGACGGCGCCGGCGTGATCGAGTTCTACAACAACGGCGGCAATCTGGTGGAAGCAGTGGGCGTGGAAAAATACACCCAGCCCAAGCCATCGCCGCTGCTCAAGCCGCTGGGCCTCAGCGCCGCGGAAAAGCAGGCATTGCATGCCTTCCTGCAAGCGTTGTCCGGCCCGCCGCGACTGCAGCCGGCCAGCGAGGCCGAGTTGTTCCGCCGTTGAGAAACGCTCACGCTCAGCCATGGCCCGGCCTCGCCGCCGGGCCGCGTTCGCGCTGGATTCCACTGGCGCAAACGCCGTTTACGGTTTATCCCAAAATATCGCGCCATGACAGGCGCGTATTTTTGCCAACTGAAAACCGACGGATAGCAAGAGGGGGACGCGATGGCGTGGTCGCTGCAAAGGGCTTTCAATAATGCCGGGAACGGCGCCAACGCCGCCGGGGTGTGCGAGGCCGCGGTCTGCCTGTGGCTCAAGCACATCCAGGACCGCGTGGGGAAATTCAATATGGGCAGCAGCGCCGGCGACTACCTGCCCACCACCCAACAGGCGGACGCGCTTTACCAGCAGTTCGACAACGGCGCCTACCTGTTTCGCTTCGCCTCCTACCTGGAACAGCAGGTCTACCCCTCGGTGGCTCCCCACAACCGGGTGGGAGACGCCAATCACGCGGAAACCTTCGGCCTCGCCTTCTGCCACTACTGCAACAACGCCCACGGCGCCAGCGCCCAAGCCTGGCAGAACATCCTGGAGAACCTGATGGTGCGCGGCGACGCGCTGTTCCTCAACCTGATGCGCAACGGCGGCGCTTCCGGCCACGCCGTCGGCGTCTACAAGGGCAGTGACTATATCTGGGTGTTCGATCCCAATAGCGGGCTCTACCGCGGCAATGTCAGCGCCGGCTGCTGCAGCGCGGCGGACTTGTTCCGCGCGGCGCAATACCTGGCCGGCCTCACCACCGGTCACTGGAACCAGACGGTTTACTACGGGCTGCATATGCGGGCGTGATGCCCGGACCAAGCTCGATTGACCTCTCCCTGTCGCTGTGGCGACAATCCGCCTTGTGCCGCGCAATGGCGGCACCGGGACTGCAAACCTGAATTGTAAGGAACACGCGTTGCACACCGCGCGCGTGCCAACCATCACGCCGCGTGAGTGGCCATGATGGTGACGGCGGTACGCCAATCCCTTACGTTCTGGTCTGTCCCCATTAGAGGTGGGTTCAGAGAACTACATGGGTAAATGAAATCAGATTCGCGTTTTTCATTTTCATGTGGTCTTGGCGCTGAACTGCGCAAGTTCAGCGCCAGGCATTGCTCAGGAGCTTGTATATGAATCCATTCTTCCCCCCGCGCCGCCGTTATAAAGGCGTATCGCTGGAAGCCGTCGAAATGCTATTGCCCTTCGTCAGCTTCATCCCCGGCCGCACTTATCCCCATTACTGGCAAATCGAGCCTAGTTACGATACTTATCCACAGGCCTGCGCCGATGGCCGCGAATACGCAGCCCATCTGCTGCAATGGCTGAAGGACAATCCGCTGTTGGTCGGCTCTGGCCTGTTCGGCCGCATCGCCCGCGACATCGACTTCGCCAACCCGCAGCAACGCGGAGCGTGGGAAGCGTTCTTCCGCCATTTGGAACGCGTGCTGGCACTGGGCGTGCGCAGGTTGGATGTGTTTGCCCATGTCGATAGCCAGCATGACTACCACCGGGCGGTGGAGGCGAGTTTTGAGCTGGAGGGCAAGGTGAGGAAGGTTTAAGTCCGCCCAAGAAGTGAAAAGCCCGGCGGTGCCGGGCTTTTTCAATGAGGCGTTGGTTAAGCCACGCCGACACTCCCATGGGTCACAAACCCCGGCCGTTGAATCAGCCGCTGGTAATAGGCGTGCGCATGTGGCAGCTCCGGCTTGTCGAAAGGCGTCAGCTGCCAGCGGTGGATGGACAGGCCGAGCACGATGTCGGCCAGGGTGAAATCATCGCCGCAGATATAGGGCGTATCCTGCGACGCCAGCTGCCGGTCCAGAATGGCCATATAGTGGCCCCATTGCTGGATGCTGGCCTGGATTAGCGCCGGGTCCTGGTGTTCCGGGCTGTGGCGGCTGAGGCCGTGGAAGGCGTAGCCCCAGGAGCCGTTCAGCTCGGTGGCCTGCCAGTCCATCCATTTTTCCACTTGGGCGCGGCTGCGCGGATCGGCGGGCAGCAAGTGGCTGGCCCGGCGCGAATCGGCCAGGTAGCGGCAGATGGTGTTGGATTCCCACAGCACCAGGCCGTCGTCCACCACGGTCGGAATCAAAGCATTGGGATTGAGCGCCAGGAATTCCGGGCTGCTGGCGGATTGGAAGCCGCGGCCCCAGTCTTCGCGTTGGTAGTCGATGCCGATTTCATGACAGGTCCACAGCACTTTGCGGACGTTGATGGAACTGGTGCGGCCCAGGATGCGCAGCATGGGAATCTCCGGCGAGGATGGATGGACCGGAGCAGTGTAGTCCCACCGGGCGCGGGTATGCCATTTAAATGCTTGACTGTGGCGGGGATGCGCCAGCCTGGCGGCGCGCCAGCGGCGGGCCTTGGCAAAGCCCAGCCGATTGGCATATGATGGCGTTCACTTTGGGCCGATAGCTCAGCTGGGAGAGCGCTGCGTTCGCAATGCAGAGGTCGGGAGTTCGATCCTCCTTCGGTCCACCAATCCCCCTTCTTGTTTTTTCCTGCGTGAAACTAGAGCGAATTTTTTTGCAGCTGCTGCAAAGATAGGCGATCGGGCCTTACACGAGAGAGTTCGTAAGCATTGGCATTAGGCCCGTGCAGATAACACTGAACTGTGCATCACTATCCCAGCAAACCCGCCTAACGGCGGGTTTGTCGTTGCTATTGTGTGCTTATTCAGCTGAAGTCGTCGTCCAGCGCCACTACCCATGGATGAAGGTTCGGCCAGAGCGGGAATTCCCCTCAAGGCAAGCAATGATGGCTTCCAAGCCACTGCTACCGGCTGAACCCCCGTCCTGATCTGCCCTAGCCGGTGCTCATTGAGCTAGCGGTGGCGTGCGCGGCGGGATCATGCGCTTGTTGCCGGTGGCTTCAAACGCGCCGGCGAAGCGCAGCAGCGCGTTGTCATCATAGGCGCGCCCGGCAAAAGTCAGCCCCACCGGCATGCCGATATCAGCCATCACTCCCATCGGCACGGTAACAGTGGGGACGCCAAGATGGCGGATGGCGAGGTTGCCATTGGCTACCCAGACGCCGTTGCTCCAGGCGATGTCGGCTGAGCGCGGATTGACGTCTGCGTCCGCCGGGCCGACGTCGGCCACGGTGGGGAACAGCACGGCGTCCAGCTTTAGCGCATCCATCCAGTCTTCCAGATCCAGCTTGCGGGTCTTTTCCAGGCCACGCAGACCATCCGGCACGCTTTCAATCCGGTCATAGGACTTGAGGCCCCGCTTGGCCATGTTGACGTACTCGTCCATGCCGGCGGCCAGGTCCCCTTCGCGGTTGGGCAAGGTGCCCGGATCGTGCGGGAAGATCTTCGGACCATCCGCGTCAGCCAGTTTGTTGAGCTTGGGGTCGCCGTTGGCGCGCAGGAACTCATCGAAAGCCCAACCGGACAGCTCCCACAGCTCGTCATTGAGAAACTCAGCTGAGACGATGCCGCGGTTGAATACGGTGGGCGCGCCGGGACGATCGCCTTCGCAGTTGGAAACCAGCGGAAAATCCACTTCGATGACTTCCGCTCCGGCGGCTTCCAGTGCCTGACGCGCGGCTTCCCAGAGATCGATCACCGACGCGCGGGTATGGATGCGCTGTCCGGTCGGGCCGCCGATGCCAGGCGTTTCGCTGGTGCCGGCCAGTTCGTCCTTGTTGATGTACATGCGTGGTATGCCAAAGCGCTTGCCCTTGAGTATCTCGGGCTGAGCCAGCAGGCCGGAATAGGAATCTGGCCGGACCGCCGAGGCTTTGGGAATCTCCACCCAGGGCTGCAGGCGCCATAGGTCGCCACGGCTGATCGGGTCGTCCGCGACGATGACGTCGAGCACTTCGAGCAAGTCCGCCATGGTGCGGGCGTACGGCACGACAACGTCCATGGTCGGCGTCAATGGCCAGTTGCCGCGTACCGAGATGACCCCGCGGGACGGCGTATAGGCGCACAGGCCATTGTTCGAGGCCGGGCCGCGGCCGCTAGACCAGGTCTCCTCGGCCATGCCGAAGGCGGCGAAGCTGGCGGCCGTCGCGGTACCGGCGCCATTGGAAGAGCCGGAGGCGAACGGCGCCGTCAGGTAGTTGGCGTTATAGGGGCTTTCGGCACGACCGTAGCAGCCGCGCTGCATGCCGCCATTGGCCATGGGCGGCATATTGGTCTTGCCCAGGCAGATGGCGCCGGCTGCGCGCAGGCGCGCTATGGTGAAGGCATCGTGTTGAGCTAGCAGATCCTTGAACGCCGGGCTGCCTGAAGCGGCGGTCAGCCCCTGCACCAGATAGCTGTCCTTGGCGGTATAGGGGATGCCGTCCAGCGGGCTCAGCGTTTCACCACGGGCGCGACGGGCATCGGATGCCTCGGCTTCCTTGATCGCGTCCGGATTACGCACCACCACCGCATTGAGCCTGGTCTCCGTCGCGGGGCCATCGTAGGCCTCTATCCGCGCCAGATAGGCCTTGACCAGTTCAACCGCTGTCGAACGCCCGGATTCGAGCGCTGCGCGCAGTTCGGCGATGGATAGCTCGGTAACCTCGATCATGCTACTACCTCCACTAAGAAGACGGATTTCATGCCCATCGCGGCGACCGTTTCCTGCAGGCGCAGGCGGGTCAGCGCACGCATGGGCTGTTCTGCAATATGGTGGCTAATCTACAAGAGATAACGTTATGCGGGAAAATGATTCATTTTGATGCACTTATTCATACGGCGAATACCGGGGCCGCATCATCGGATTCGATGAGGCTGCGCATCAAATCGCGCAGCCAGTGCAGCGCAGGATTACTATCCTGCACCGGGTGCCAGATGCAGTTAAGGTGATAGCCTGGCAATTCTTCCGGCAACGCAACCATCTTCAACGGCCAGTAGCCCGCCATCATCGCCGCTACTTTCTTGGGCAGGATAAACAAATGATCGGTGTTGCTGACGATAGCGGCTGCGGCCATATAGCTTTGGCTGTGCACCGAGATCTTGCGCTGCAAGCCGCGCTCGGCAAGAAAATCATCCATTGACGATCCCAGATTGCCCAGCGGCGCGTGGAAGACATGCGGCAAGGCAATCAGATCCGATAGTGTCAGCCTATCATTCTGGAGCGGGTGATCATGGCGTAAGATGCCGATCAGTGGCTCGTTCAGCCAGGTTTCCCGGCACAGATAGCTGGGGATGGACATGTATTCGTCAAAACCCAGCAGGAAATCGATTTCACCGTCGGCAAGCGCCAGTTCCGGAATGTCTTCCCGCAGGATGGTGATGTCGATATGAACGTTGGGCGCTTCCTCCGCCAGTTTTTTCACCAGAGGCGGAATCAGCACGCACTCTACATAATCCGTGGTGCACAGGGTGAAGCGGCGCGCCGATGTTGCTGGGTCAAAGGCCTCCGGCTGGCTGAAATGGCTTTGCAGCAGGCTGAGCGCCTGATGGACGCCCTGTTGCAGATAGAGTGCTTTTTGCGTCGGCAGCATGCCGTGCGGCGAGCGCACCAGCAGCGGGTCGTCGAAGAATGTCCGCAAGCGATTGAGCGAGTGACTCATCGCCGGCTGGCTGACAAACAGTTTCTCTGCCGCCCGTGTGACACTGCGCAGGCTGATCAGGGCATCCAGTGCCAGCAGCAGGTTCAGATCCAGTTGATGCAGCTTCACACCATTCACCGTATTTATGAAAGTATTCGTATTGTTCATTTGCTGAATAGTTTGGCTCTCCATAGACTACGTCTGTCAATCACTTCGTCGTTCATTGCAGAGGAAATCTGCAGTTCCAGAACGCTGATCCGCCCGGCGAATGTGCATTGGTCGAGCCTCCGCATCGCGCAGATCGGGAGACGAGCCGAGTCTGTCATCCGCAAATGCACGATCTATTGAATACTTCTGATGGCATTTATCAAGTCGATGGTGATCAAAATGAACAATAAAACGCACAATAGCCTACCTGCCGCCGATGGTTTTCACATGCCGGCCGAGTGGGCGGAGCATCAGGCGGTATGGATGATCTGGCCGCAGCGCCCGGATAACTGGCGCCATGCCGGACGCGAGGCGCAACAGGCCTTTGCTGCCATCGCCAAAGCCATTTCGGCGGCCACGCCTGTGTTCATGGCCGTGCCAGAACCGTTCATGTCGCAGGCGCGCGCAGTGATGCCCTCCGAAGTCACCCTGGTCGCCATGAATAGCGATGACTGCTGGATGCGCGACAGCGGGCCGACCATGGTGATCGATCCGGCGGGCCAGCTGCGTGGCGTGGACTGGAAGTTCAATGCCTGGGGCGGCTTCAATGGCGGGCTGTACCATCCTTGGGATCAGGATAGTGAAGTTGCGGGCCAGGTGTTGGCCCACCATGGCTTTGATCGCTACCTAGCCCCGCTGGTGCTGGAAGGCGGCTCGATTCATGTCGATGGTGAAGGCACGCTGCTCACCACCGCGGAATGTCTGCTCAATCCCAATCGCAATCCGGATTTGTCCAAAGCCCAGATCGAGGCCCTGCTTTCCGAGCATCTGAATGTGACGCACTTCATCTGGCTGCCGGAAGGCGTGTTCATGGATGAAACCGACGGTCACATCGACAATATGTGCTGCTTTGCCCGTCCTGGGGAGGTTGTGTTGCACTGGGTCGACGATGAACAGGATCCGCAGTATCCGCGTTCGCAGGCCGCCTACGAGGTGCTGTCCAAAGCGCGCGACGCCAAGGGCCGCCAGCTCAAGATCCACAAGATGCTGGCTCCGGGTCCCTTGTTCTATGAGCAGGATGAAACGGTTGGCGTGGTGGCTAGCGGGCAGGCCGTGCCGCGTGAGGTTGGCGAGCGCATGGCCGCTTCTTATGTCAATTTCCTGATCAGCAACGGACAGATTATTTTCCCGCTGCTGGATGAGCGTACCGATGCCGCGGCAGCCAGCCGCTTGCAGGAGATCTTCCCGGAGTACCGAATTGTCGGCGTCCCGGCGCGCGAGGTACTGCTTGGCGGCGGCAATATCCACTGCATCACCCAGCAGATTCCGGCAGGCAAGGCTAGCTGAGGCACTATCGTGCACGGCGGGTGAATGCCCGCCGTTTCTGTCTGCCATGAGCCTAGCTTGTGCAGTGTGCGATCAGCTTATGCTCCCCAAGTGCGGCCAGCCGATACTTCCGGTTTCACATTCTTGGCCTCTCCAAGCTATTCCGCAGCCATTTCGTTTTCCTCCCGCCACATCCCTTGGCAGAAAGCCGCCGGCATGGGACAGAATGATGTTCACCTCCGGATGGCGTGCCTGCGTGTCGTTCAGCACCATCTGCACCGCGGTGCGGGTGGTGTCGAAGGAGGCACTAGCGGTCCGGGCATGCCGGCGATGGCGTCGATGGCAATCACTGACCTCTGGGCAAACCGGCCTAGGGTTTGCGCGAGTGGAATAGGCGGGGCCGGCAGGGGGCGTGGCCAGTGCTTTCGGTCTTAGAACCTGTTCAAAGTCTGCTGCGCTTCAGCGATACGGCGTTGAAACCGAGCTCAAAATGCTCATGTACCACATGTACATTCCGCTTTTTCGCTCGTTTTCGCCTTGTCTCGCCCTTGCTCGCGAGACTTTGAACAGGTTCTTAGGCGGTCACGGAAGCTTGGTCCGGCCGCCACGCAGATCGTGCATCGTCACACGTCGCGTCCCAAAAGCTGGCAGGGCCAGCCGTCAATGTCTAGGGCGGAGATTCGCTCGTAGCCGCAGGATTCATAAAAGCGCACCAAGGCGCCGGAGCCGCCGCCATAGCAATCGACCCGCATGCGCTTCACTTCCGCCAGCCTGGCCTGATCCTCCGCGAAAGCCATCAAGCGCCGGCCAATGCCGCGTGCGCTGGAGTGGCGCGAGGCGACCAGCAATCGCACATATATTTCCGGCGCCGTCGCGGCCGGAACATAGGGCATGGCCTCGCCCAGCACCAAGGCCGCGCGGATAGGGCCGTCGCGCTGCTCCGCCACCCAGGCGCCGGGCAGCGAGCAGGCTTCGACCACCCTCGCCACTTGCCGCGGCTGGCTGGACCAAGGCTCCGCTCCCCATTGTCCCGGATTTTGTATTTCGGCAAACCAGGCGATGATTTCATCGAAAATGCTCAACACCGCGGGGGCGTCGGCGGCGCTGGCGCGCCGAATGATCAAGCTGTCTGACTCTGCGTTCGCCATGTGGGGTCTTTCTCTCATTACTCGTCTAGAGGAAGCGGCTTATCCGCCTTGCATCCCATGGTTCGAGGCCAGGGGCTTGATCATTCTACTCGATTGACATTCATCAGGCCGGTGGCGGTTCCAGTTTGTCCAGCAGGAAGCGGCCGCGCGCGGCGATGGACGGGCAGGTGTCTGCGGCCAGTTGCCGTACCAGGCGCAATGGGGCTTGGCCGGTTTTTTCCCAGTCGCGGATCAGCATTTCGCCGGCAACCCGTCTCACGATGGGAGAGCGGTCCTCGGCCGCTTGCCACGCCATGTCCGGGAAGGCGGCCGGGATGCTGAGCGCGCGGGTGCCGTGTATCGGCTTGAGGCGCTTCTGGGCCCGGCGTATATCCGTCCATTCCCATTCGCGGCCAGCCAGCCAGGTCATTCTGCCCTCCAGCAGGCAGCGATAGGCCTTGGCGCGCAAGGAGGGCTGGATGGCCTGCTTGGCGATGTCCTGCAAATACGCATCCAGCGTATCCTTGCGGCCAAGTTGCGCCAGCACGGCGACCACGGGGCCGGAGGGGCTGGTTATCAAGCTATCCTTGAGCGCGCGCTTCACTTCGTCCTGCGCGGAGATGGCCATCAGCGTTTCCTGTTCCAGGGCCTCCAGGCGCCCCCAGGATGTCCAGTTAGGCAGGAGCGCGCACAAGGCCGCGGCGACGTGTTGCGGCGCGGTATGGCTGGCGATGTCAGGCAGGGTTTCGCGCGCCGCGGCTCGGACTTGCGGCACCCAATCGTTCAGCCGGCGCAGGGCAAGGGCGAAGAAGAAAGCGTTGGGCGCGCCGTGCTTCAGCGCGCGCAGCGTTTTTTCCCGCAGGTAGCCGTCTTCGCTGCATAGGTCCAGCCAGGTCGGCCCAGGAGTTTGCCGGAATAACAGCGTCCATTTGCTGGGCGCGGCGAGCTGCCATGCCCGGTAGCGTTCCCAAGACAGAAAGCGCTCCCAGTACTCGAGGTTTTTCAAGGGCAGGGCGGCCGTCGCGGCCGCCAGGGGCGCCATCTCGGGTTCGCGGCCAGCGCGGACCAATTGGACGAACTGCCGGATCGCGGCGAAAAGATTGGTTTCATGAATGTGTTGTTGCGACATCTGAATTTCCCACTCGAAAGCGTTATTGAGCGCCAGCGCCTCGCCGGCTTGCTTAGCCTGCCCAAGTTCCAATCCGCTAGGCCGGCCCTTGCCGCGCGAAAAAGCGCGCCGGCGATTCGCCGAAAGCGCGCCGGAACATTGCGATGAAGTTGCTGGGCGAGGCATAGCCCAGCTCATCGGCCACCACGGCCACGGCGGCGCCGCGCGCCAGCATTTCCATGCCGCGTATCAGTAGCGCCTGCTGTCGCCATTGCCCAAAGCTCATGCCGGTATGCGCCTGGATGTGGCGGCGCAGCGTGCGCGGCGACATCGCCGCGGCGGTCGCGCAGTCGGGCAGCGCGAGCTTGCCGGCCGGCTCGGTCAGCAGCCGCTGGGCCAGTGCCGCGATGCGCGGGTGTTCCGGTATCGGCAGGCAGAGCGCCTGATGCGGTGCTTGCCGCAGCTCGTCCAGCAGCACCGCGGCGATGCGTTCCTGCTCCGGCCGCCATGGCGCGTGATCCGTCCAGGTCACCGCGCGGCGCACCGCGGCGCGCATCAATTCGGTGATCGCCACCACTCGCGGCTGCGGGCTCAGCGCCTGGCTCCAGTCCGGGTTCAGCAGCACGCTCCAGCCGGCCAGCGCGCCGCTGACGCGCACCCGGTGCGGCATGCCGGGCGGAACCCAGCCGGCGCGGTGCGGCGGCAGCACCCAGGCGCCGTGCGGGGTGCGGATCTGGATCAGGCCGGTTTCCACGCAGAGTAGCTGGCCGCGCACATGGCTGTGCCTGGCGTATTCGCGGCTGCCCAGCCGGTAGTCGCTGTCTTCGTTGTCATTGCCGGGCACGGCGATCAAGGGCGGGCCGCCGGCCCATTCGCTCAGGTCCACGGCCTCTTCCGGCGGTGTGGCGTCGATATTGGCCATTTTTCACCATTTATTGGCAAAACAGCGTTATAGCAGCTTTGACGACGGCGCGCACAATCGTCGGCAAGGGTCAGAACGGCCGCCGGCGCGGCGGCGGTCCTGACCGGGTTTCCCACTTGATGAGCAAAGGACAAGTTATGCAATCCCTACGCATTGGCATCGTCGGCGCCGGCCTGGGCGGGCTGTGCCTGGCCCAGGGGCTGGCGCGCGCCGGCATCGCCGCCACCGTGTTCGAGCGCGACCGCACTGCCGACAGCCGCTGGCAGGGTTATCGTCTGCGCATAGACGGCGATGGCCAGCAGGCCCTGCGGCAGGTGATGACGCCACGGCAGTACGAGCTGTTTCGACAAAGCTGCTCGCTGGGCGGCGACGATTGTTTCATCGATCCGCAACTGCGCGCCTTGCCGGAACGCAAGCCGGCGCACTGGCGGCCATCGGCGCAAGCGGACGATGCGGCGGAGCGCGATCTCAGCGCCAATCGTCAGACGCTGCGGGAAATCCTGGCCAGCGGGCTGGAGGGGCAGATCCGCTGGGGCCACGCCTTGCGCGGTTTCAGGGAAACGCCGGGGGGCCTGTTGCTGGATTTCGAGGCTCGGCCCGAGTGTGAGGTGGATGTGCTGATTGCCGCGGACGGGGTGGGTTCGGCCGTGCGCCGGCAATTGATCCCAGGCGGCGAGCCCGATGACGGCGGCGCCATCGTGTTGTACGGCGTCACGCCGTGGGAGGCCTTGCCGGCCGAGGCGTTGACGCCGGAACTGGGCCAGGGCGTGTGCGTGGTGTTCGGCGATGGCCTGACCGCGGTGATAGAGGCGATGCGTTTCCGCGCGCCCTTGCCGGAGCTGGCGCGGCGGCTGGCGCCGGAGGCGGCGCTGAGCCCGTTGTCGGATTACTGGTATTGGGCCTGCGTGGCGCGGGCCGAGGATTTGGGCGGCGCGCTGCCGGCGGAGCGCTTGAGCGGCGACGCGCTGCGGGCGCGGGTGCTGCAGGCGACGCGCGGCTGGCATTCGCGTTTGCGGGCGGTTTTCGCGCATGGCGATCCGCGGTGCCTGGGCGCGCGGGCGATCCGTGTGAGCGCCGAGGTGCCGGTCTGGCGCTGCGAACGCGTGGCTTTGCTGGGCGATGCGATCCACGCGATGAGCCCGGCCGGCGGCTTGGGCGCCAATACCGCGCTGTGCGATGGCGCGGCACTGGCCCGGGCCTTGGCGCTGGCGGGAACGGCGGCCGAGGCGGCCGCCGCTTTGCGGGCGTGGGAGCCGGGGATGCGACGGCGCGCCGCCGCCGCCTTGAGCTTGTCGCTGGCGGGAACGGCGCGCTTATTGCAAACAACGGCGCGGGCCTAGCCGGCGTCGCGCGCCGTGGAGGCATGGAGAGTTCAAGCTCCTTAGCCGCCGTTTTTAATGATGTGCTCGATATTGCGTTCCGCCAGCGCGGAGATGGTCAGCGAGGGGTTGACCGCGCCGGTGCTGCCGGGAATCAGCGCGCCGTCCATCACGTACAGGCCGGGATGGCCGATGACGCGTCCCCAGTTGTCGGTCGCCTTGCCTAGCACCGCGCCGCCCAGCGGGTGCGCGGTCCAGTTCAGGCCGGTGACATCGTCGATAATCCCTGGAAAACCAGGGATGGAGTTGGTGGCGTCGGCGATTTTCCGGTTCACCGCCTTGGCTGCGGCAACGCTGTCGGCATTGCCTTGCCGCGGCCAGTTCAGCACCACCCGGTCGGTGGCGGGGTTGTAGCTGAAGTGGCCGCGGTTGCTTTGGTCAAAGGCGATGCCCAGCGAGCCGATCACGGTGGTCAAATCGGTGGGCAGCCCGGGCACGTACCAGTTTTCCAGCGTGAACGGCAGTCCACGGCTGGGGTCGTGAATGCGCGAAGCGCTGGGGGTGGCCTGCGTCGCCAGCGATAGCGTGCTGAGACTGCGCACGACGATGGTGCTGCCATTACTGCCCCAGCCTTGGCCGACATGCTCGTTGAGATTGCGCAAAGTGCCTTGCGCGCGCGCCTTGACCAGCAGTTCCGAGCTGCCTATCGAACCGGCGGCGAGAAAGAGCCGATCGCAGCTGAGCCGGTAACGCTCCAGCTGGCGGCCGCTGGGATGGCGCTTGATGACGTCGACCTCGTAGCGGCTGCCGTCCCAGGCGATGCTGAGCACCTCATGGCCGGGGTAGATGGCGGCGCGGCCGGTGGCCTGCGCCTGCGCCAGGTAGTTCTGGTTCAGGTCGAACTTGGCGCCGTTGGAGTTGCCGTGATTGGACAAGCCCACGGTGGCGGAGGGCCTGGATTGCCCGCGCAGTTCCTGGCGGATCACTTCCCAGTTGAAAATGGAGTCGTTGGGCGTGGTGAGGTAGCCGGCTTTGCGCACGTGCTCATCCCAAACGCGCGAGTGGTGGAAGGGCTTGCTGCGGTAGATGTCGGCCGGCATAGCGTTCAAGTTCAGCATTTGCCGGACCCGCGGATAATAGCTGCGGTCCATCTCCTCGTAGCTGACCCGGTCGCCGAACAGCGCTTCGAAGTATTGCTTTTGCGGCTGGATCATGACGCCGGTGAACACCACCGAGCCCCCGCCGACGCAGGCGCCGCGCCAGACATTCATATTGGGGTAGTCGCTTGAATCCAGCACGCCGCCGAAATAATCGAAATACGTGCGTATGCCCGTCAGCATCTTGGCATCCTTGCGATGCCAGAACGCGCGCCCATCGGGCAGGGTGTCGTTGGAGAAGATATTGCGCCATGGGTCTTTGGGCCAGCGATGGCCGCGTTCCAGCACCGTGACCTGCTGGCCGGCCTGCGCCAGGCGCAGCGCGGAAATGGCACCGCCGAAGCCGGAGCCTATCACCAGATTTGGGGTGTAGCCGGGTGGGCGGGAGACGGGTTTGAATATTTCCGGCACTAGCAGCTTGTATTTCGCTTCCATGAGGATGGACGCGGAAGCGGGTGAGGGGAGCAGCAGGCTGGCGGTGCCGGCTCCGGCGCCAAGCAGTAGTTGTCGGCGATTGAGGCTGGGATTGAGGCTGGCGAGTTTGTCATCTTCGGGGGTGTTGGCCATGGTGGGTGCCTTTCCGTTTTTAAGAAGCACGTTGAGATAATTTGCTTGTTAAATAAGCGGTGGCATTCTTGTCTGTTGGCGCGGGCGTAGATACTGGCAATATTAACAGTTATTTAAAAGTCATTCAATTGTATTGATTGGTTAACGGCGCAAGCAGGTCAATGGATTACGCTAGGCTTTTTAAGGCATTCATATGATTTGGTAATGGTGTCTGGTGGGGGCGTCCTTGCACGGCATAGCCGGACGGGCCGCTCCAAGAGCGGCCCGTCGTGCGTGTTTAGAACGCGTTTACGATCTCGCGAGCAAGAGCGAGACAAGGCGAAAACGAGCGAAAAAGCGGAATGTACAAGCGGTACATGAGCATTCTGAAGCCGTACTCACCGTGTAACGCTCCACGACGCGCAGCAGATCGTAAACAGCTTCTCAGGCGTTGGCCTTGAACGCCGGGTGATAGCTGACCTCGCCGCCGGGCAAGAGCGCAGTGAAACTTTGCGCCATGAAGTACTCCGCCGGCACGCCCGGCAGGGTCAGGCCCGGCTGGGCCTGGAAGCCGAAGCGCGCGTAGTAGCCGGGGCTGCCCAGTACCACGCAACCTTGTGAGCCCAGCTCGCGCAGCGCGGTCAGCGCTTGTTTCATCAGCAGGCTGCCTATGCCCTGGCCCTGCCGTTGCGGGTGCACGGATACCGGGCCGATGCCGTGCCAGCCGGCGGCGCCGGAGGAGATGAGCACCGGCGAGGCGGCGATGTGCCCCAGCAGCCGCTCGCCTTCCAGCGCGACGATGGACAGTGTGAGCTGGCCGCTGCGGCGCAGCGCGTTGACGATGAATTGCTCGGTATGGCTGGAGTGCTCTTCGGCGAGGAAGGCGGCGCGGGTCAGTTCGAAGATGGCGTCGATGTCGCGGCTCTGTTCGTTTCTCAGCATCAGTTTCATTGTGTTTTCCTTGCGCACGCCGGCGCGGCCGCCGCTCTGGAGCAATCGGCCGCGCGGCGGCGGTGTTCATTGGTTATCGAGTTGGCCGCGCACGGCGCGCAGGCCGGCCTTGTTGATCAGATAGGGCTGGCCGTTCTTGGAGCTGATCAGGCGTTTGGTCCTGAGTTTCTGAAACACGGTGAGGGTGCAGTCGGACAGCAGATACCCTTCGCGGGTATAGCATTCAACGGTGGCGATACGACCGGCGTCGTCGCGCAGCTGCGCGATGCGGCCGCCTTTGGCCAGGACGTGCAAAGTCCTTTGCTCCGGCTTGGAGATATTCATATTGGATGATCATTCGGCAATCAAATGCAAAACAGGCAGCCGCCGCGATGCGGGCGCTACCAGCTAATGAACATTTTGATAACGGCCAGCCGGAAAACCGGGCTGCGTTATCGGATTGCTGCAATCTCCAACATGCAAAGCCTTGTGCGAGGATAAAGAAGGGCGCTCGGAAACGAGCGGTCCTTATTTTAATGGGATAGCTGAATCAAATCAATGCTCTGCCCGGAAAGCGCCAGCTCCATCTGCCAGTCAAACGGTTCCAGCGCCAGTTGCGGCGCATGCAGCCAGCGGGCCGGCACGCAGCCGCAAGCCTCGTAGAAGGCGACGGTTTCCACGGCGGAGTGCGAGGAGATATAGAGCGCGTCCGCGCCCAGTTCGCGGCCGGCCGCGGCGCTGGCGGCCAGCAGCGCGCGCCCCAGGCCCTGGCCGCGCCAACGACGATCCACCTGCAGTTCCTTTAGTTGCCGGTAGCCGCCGTCCGGACCCAGCGCTTGCGGGTCTATGGCGGCGAAGCCGGCCAGGATGCCATCGATTTCCACCGCCAATACCGCGCCGTCGGCGGCGATACGCGCCAATTCCCGCGCCAGCTCGCGTCGCTCCGCTGATGACCAGTCGTCGATGAAGGGCTCGGCCACGCTGCGTTTGCCGGCGGCGCTGGCGCGGTAAACCAACTGGACATCCTGGCGGCGCTGGAAGGCATCCAGCCAGCCGGCGGAGATGTCGCGCGGACTCAGCCTATGGATGGGCCAAGGCGGCGTGAGTGGCGGATGGCCTGGAGGAGGCATGGACATGGCCTTATTGGGTCAAGAAAGCATCGGATTATCTCAAAACAGCGCGGCGGCTGCGTGATCTCGCCGCCATTTCTTGCGTGGTGGCGACAGAACTTTATTTGATTTTCATTATCATTCACTGCGATTGATAGCTAAAACGAATCAATCAATTCATTTATTTCAATTTTCACAAGTTCTAACAAGGTGTTAGGATTCACAAAAAATCAAGGACATAGCACAACGAACCGCGCCGAAGAAGAGCATGCAAGCCTGTTTCTTCTCGAGCGCGGTTTGTCGTAAGCGGAATGCCCAAATGCAGAGACAAGCCAGCGCCGTCGGTATAGCCGCGTCGCGCCCCTGGACCGAACCGCGGCCGGCGATGGGCTCCAAGCCTGAAGCCGGTGGCGGGCTTGCCTGCAGAGACTTGCCTTAAGTGAATTCCATCAATTTGAAGAATGTGGTCTGTGAAATGATTAATAAAGTATCCGTAGCAAAGCGTCTGCTCGCACCTTCTTTCGCGCTGAGCGCATTGAGCCTGGCCGTGGCCTGTTCCTGGGCCGTGCCGGCCAATGCCGACGCGATTTCCAGCGTCGGCACGAATAATGTCTATGGCGCCGGCGCGGTGGACCCGGCAGTGGCGACCAATAGCAATAACACCATCTATGGCGTGGGTGCCGGCAGCAATATGAACGGCACCAA
This sequence comes from Chromobacterium sp. LK1, assembly GCF_001043555.1. Classification (NCBI taxonomy): domain Bacteria; kingdom Pseudomonadati; phylum Pseudomonadota; class Betaproteobacteria; order Neisseriales; family Chromobacteriaceae; genus Chromobacterium; species Chromobacterium sp. LK1. The sequence goes on from NZ_LDUI01000029.1 coordinate 62,227, forward strand.
TAACTCGGCCTTTGGCGCTACCGCCGGGGTGAATGTGACCGGGGGCTACAATACCTCGATCGGCCAGAACGCCGGCACCAATGTGACGGGCAACAACAACGCCTTCATGGGCAATGACTCTGGCTACAACGTGACCGGCGACGCCAACGTCGGCAACGGCATCAACACCATCCGCAATGTCACCGGCACCGGCAACACCGGCAGCGGCGCCAACTCCGGCCAGGATATCAAGGGCGATTTCAACACCGGCCTGGGCGACAACTCCAACCGCAATGTCACCGGCAACTACAACACCAGCAGCGGCACCTTCTCCGGCTGGAACATCAATGGCAACAACAATACCGCCAACGGCGCGTACGCCGGCAGCAATGTCACGGGTGACAACAATGCCGCGGTGGGCAACTACGCCGGTCGCGGCGTGACCGGCAACGGCAACTTCGCCGCCGGCAATCAGGCCGGCCAGAATGTGTCCGGCAGCAATAATGTGGCTATCGGCAACAACGCCGGCTCCAACACCAATGCCAGCAATACGGTGGCGGTGGGCAACAATGCCTCCGCCAACGCCAACAATGCGCTGGCGCTGGGCAGCAATGCCAAGGCCAACAATGCCAACGACGTGGCCCTGGGCGCCAATAGCCAGACCGCGGCGGCCAATCCCACCGCCAGCGGCGTGGTGAACGGCGTGACTTACAACTATGCCGGCGCGGCGCCTTCCAGCGTGGTGAGCGTGGGCAGCGTGGGCAATGAGCGGCAGATCAGCAATGTCGCCGCCGGCCGGGTGAGTGCCAGCAGCACCGACGCGGTGAACGGCAGCCAGCTGAATGCGACCAATCAGGCGGTGCAGAGCCTGAACACCAAGGTGAACAATGTCGGGAGCGGCACCGCCGCGGCCTTGGGCGGCGGCTCCAGCTACAACGCCCAGACCGGCGAAGTGAGCCAGCCTAGCTACAAGGTTTACGGCAACACCGTGAACAATGTCGGCGATGCGATCGACCATTTGCAGCGAAACAGCCCGATGCAATATTCCGATTCCACCGGCCGGACGACGACGAACAACGCCGGCAACGACGTGACCCTGGTGGGCGGGGACAGCAGCCGGCCGGTGACCATCCACAATGTGGAAGCGGGCGTGCAGGGCACGGACGCGGTGAACGTGAACCAGCTGAATGCGGCCAACTTCAATAATCAGCAGCAGATCAGCCAACTCCGCTCCGATCTGTCCGATACGCGCCGCGATGCGCTGGGCGCCGCGGCCGGCGCGATGGCCATGGCCGGCCTGCCGCAGGCCTTCCTGCCCGGCAAGAGCATGCTGGCGGTGGCCACGGCGACCACCGGCGGCGAATCCGCCCTCGCGGTGGGCGTGTCCGCGCTGTCCGACAACGGCCGCTGGGTGGTGAAATTCTCCGGTTCTGCCAATACCCGCGGTCAGGGCGGCGCCAGCATCGGCGCTGGCTTCCAGTGGTAAGCGGCAAGCAAGATCAATCAGCTGATATTGAATGACATATATGATGAAAAAATCGGTATTTGGCGGCACTTTCCGCTATCTGTTGCTGGCTGCGGCCGGCGCGGCCCTGGTGGGTTGCGGCACCAGCCGCCTGAGCAAGATCAATGACGACGGCCATCTGGCCGAACAGGCGAGCCCGGTATGGCCCAGCATTGAAAACAATCGCTGGCAGCCGGAAGGCAGCGTGCCCAACCTCGCCAATCTGGCCCAGGTGAAGCCAGGCCTGAGCAAGGAACAGGTTTACGGCTTGATCGGCCGTCCGCACTTCGCCGAAGGCATGATCGATGTGCGCGAGTGGGATTATGTGCTGAACCTGACCGCCAAGGGCGGCGAGCAAACCCAGGTTTGCCAGTATAAGCTGCTGTTCGACAAGCGGATGAAGCTGGCTTCGGTGATCTGGCGGCAAGAAGCCTGCGCCGAGATCGTCACCGGAGCTTGATCCGGCGTCGGAACCATGCAACGAACCGCCTTGATCGGCGGTTCGTTTTTTTATGCGCGCGCCGCGGCGGCGCAAAAAAACACGCGGCCCAAGGGCCGCGTGTTGCTTGCGGGGGTGAGCCGCGCTTATTTCAGATCGAAGCGGTCCAGATTCATCACCTTGTTCCAGGCGGCGACGAAGTCGCGGACAAACTTTTGCTGCCCGCCGTTTTGGGCGTAGACCTCGACCAGCGCCCGCAGCTGCGAGTTGGAGCCGAACACCAGGTCCACGCGGCTGCCGGTCCATTTGAGCGCGCCGGTCTTGCGATCGCGGCCCTCGTACAACTCATTGGCGGCGGAAGTCGGCTGCCAGGCCACGCCCATATCGAGCAGATTGACGAAGAAGTCATTGCTCAGCACGCCCGGCCGGCTGGTGAACACCCCGTGCGGCGCCTTGTCGACATTGGCGCCCAGCACGCGCAGGCCGCCCACCAACACCGTCATTTCCGGCGCGCTCAGCGTCAGCAGCTGCGCCTTGTCCACCAGCAGCGCCTCCGCCGGCATCGAGAAAGCCTGCTGCTGATAGTTGCGGAAGCCGTCCGCCTGGGGCTCCAGCACGCAGAACGACTCCACATCGGTCTGCTCCTGGCTGGCGTCGGTGCGGCCCGGCGCGAACGGCACGCTGATGTTGACGCCGCCGGCCTTGGCGGCGGCTTCCACCGCCGCGCCGCCGGCCAGCACGATCAGGTCGGCCAGCGACACTTGCTTGCCGCCGCTCTGCGCGGCGTTGAAATCGCGGCGGATGGCTTCCAGCGCGTCCAGCACGCGGGCCAGCTGCGCCGGCTGGTTCACCGCCCAGTCCTTTTGCGGCGCCAGGCGGATGCGGGCGCCATTGGCGCCGCCGCGCTTGTCGGAACCGCGGAAGGTGGAGGCGGAAGCCCAGGCGGTGGACACCAGTTCGCTGACGGACAGGCCGGAGGCCAGCACCTTGGCCTTGAGCGCGGCGATGTCCGCCTCGTTGATCTGCGGCTGACAGGCGGCCGGCAGCGGATCTTGCCAGATCAAGTCCTCGGCCGGCACTTCCGGCCCCAGGTACAGCGTTTTGGGACCCATGTCGCGGTGGGTCAGCTTGAACCAGGCGCGGGCGAAGGCGTCGGCGAAGGCGGCCGGGTCCTGATGGAAGCGGCGGGCGATCGGCTCGTAAATCGGGTCGAAGCGCAGCGACAGATCGGCGGTGGTCATCATCGGCGGGTGTTTCTTCGCCGGGTTGTGAGCGTCCGGGATCAGGTGTTCCGGCTTGACGTCCTTGGCCACCCATTGATGGGCGCCGGCCGGGCTCTTGGTCAGTTCCCAGTCGTAGCCGAACAGCATGTCGAAATAGCCGTTGTCCCATTGCGTCGGGTTGGGCTTCCACGCGCCCTCGATGCCGCTGGTGGTGGTGTATTCGCCCTTGCCGTCGCCGAAGCGGTTGATCCAGCCCAGGCCTTGCGCTTCCAGCGGCGCGGCTTCCGGCTCCGGACCCACCAATGCCGGATCGCCGGCGCCGTGGGCCTTGCCGAAGGTGTGGCCGCCGGCCACCAGCGCCACGGTTTCTTCATCGTTCATCGCCATGCGGGCGAAGGTCTCGCGCACGTCGCGGCCGGAGGCCAGCGGGTCCGGATTGCCGTCCGGGCCTTCCGGGTTCACATAGATCAGGCCCATCTGCACCGCGGCCAGCGGATTGTCCAGCTGGCGGTCGCCGGAGTAGCGGCTGTTGGCTTCGGTGCTGGTGGCCAGCCATTTGGTTTCCGCGCCCCAGTAGACGTCCTCTTCCGGCTGCCAGATATCCTTGCGGCCGCCGCCGAAGCCGAAGGTCTTGAAGCCCATGGATTCCAGCGCCACGTTGCCGGCCAGGATCATCAGGTCGGCCCAGGAAATCTGCTTGCCGTATTTTTGCTTGATCGGCCACAGCAGACGGCGCGCCTTGTCCAGGTTGCCGTTGTCCGGCCAGCTGTTGAGCGGGGCGAAACGCTGGTTGCCGGTGCTGGCGCCGCCGCGGCCGTCGGCGGTGCGGTAGGTGCCGGCATCGTGCCAGGCCATGCGGATGAACAGGCCGCCGTAGTGGCCCCAGTCCGCCGGCCACCAGTCCTGGGAGGTGGTCATCAGCGCCTTGAGGTCGTTTTTCAGCGCGGGGTAGTCAAGCTGTTGGAAGGCTGCGGCGTAATCGAAATCCGGATCCAGCGGGATGGACGCGGGCGCGTGCTGATGCAGGATGTTGAGGTTGAGCTGGTTGGGCCACCAGTCGCGGTTGGATCGGGCATTCACTACGGCCGGGTTGCCGGCGGTTTGATGGAACGGGCACTTGGACGGGCTACTCATGACAGACTCCTTTGGTCAATGTGTTCAAGGACTTGTTGCGATCAGCTTAGTGAAGCTTGCGGTGGGAAGCCATTGAGCAATTTCAATGGCGGCAATGGCCAATATCAATCAATCATGTTCTAACGATAGTTAGTAGCTTATTTAGCGGCCTTAGTTCCCCGCACTGGGCCGGCAGGGTTGTCGCTCAGCGCTCAACGGTCTATCCGCGTGGTCATCAGGATGGCGGTGCTGGTGCGTTCCACTCCGTCCAGCGCGCCGATGCGGTCCACCAGCCCATCCAGTTCAGCCATGCCGGCGGCTTCCACCGCGGCGATGAAATCGTGGACGCCGCTGACCGAATGCAGGGTGCGCACCTGAGGCAGCCGGCGCAGCGCGCTTTCTATCGCCTGGCTCAGCCGCGGCGCGGCGACGATCATCACCAGCGCGCGCACCTGGGCTGTGCTGTGGACGGCGCCGGTGCGCACGCTATAGCCCAGGATCACGCCGCCGCGTTCCAGCCGCTCGATGCGGCTTTGCACCGTGGTGCGGGACAGGCTCAGCCGGCGCGCCAGTTCGGCGGTGGGGGCGCGGGCGTTTTCGCGCAGCAGCGCGAGCAATTGCTGGTCGATGGCGTCCATGGCGGCTCCATGCGGGGTGGGCGGTTTGGCGCTGTGCCGGACTTTTCGTCAATGCGATCAATAATATCCGACAGTTCGTCGTTCTGCGCGCTGCAATTGGCCGGACTTGATCCGAGAATGGGACTTCCCCAGGAAACGAGAACGAGGAGCGGCGAGATGAGGGATGCGATCATCGTGGGAGGCGGCCATAACGGCCTGGTATGCGCCCATTACCTGGCGCGGGCCGGGCTGAAGGTGACGGTGCTGGAACGGCGCGGCGTGGTGGGCGGCGCGGCGGTGACCGAGGAATTCCATCCCGGCTTCCGCAACTCGGTGGCCGCCTACACGGTGTCGCTGCTCAATCCCAGGGTGAGCCGCGACATGGAGCTGGCGCGTCACGGCTTGAAAGTGGTGGAGCGGCCCTTGTCCAACTTCCTGCCGCTGGACGACGGCGGCTATCTGAAAGTGGGGCCGGGCCGCACCGCCGCCGAAGTGGCGCGTTTCTCGCGCCGCGACGCCGAGCGGCTGGACGATTACGCGCGGCATCTGGACGCCGCCGCCGAACTGCTGCGCGAACTGGTGTTGCAAACCCCGCCCAACGCGGTGGAGGGCGGCTGGCTGAACGCGCTGCCGGAGCTGTTCAAGGCCGGCCGGCTGGGACGGCGGCTGGGCCGGCTGGAACTGGCGCAGCAACGCGAACTGCTGGACCTGTTCACCAAGTCCGCCGGCGATTATCTGGACGGCTGGTTCGACAGCGATCCGATCAAGGCGGTCTACGGCTTCGACAGCGTGGTGGGCAACTACGCCAGCCCGTACGCGCCGGGTTCGGCCTATGTGCTGCTGCATCATGTGTTCGGCGAGGTCAACGGCCGCAAGGGCGCGTGGGGCCACGCGCTGGGCGGCATGGGCGCCATCACCCAGGCCATGGCCCGCTCGGCGCGCGAGCGCGGCGCGGAGATCCGCACCGACAGCGCGGTGCGCGAGGTGCTGCTGGACAAGGGCCGCGCGGTGGGCGTGGTGACCGAGCGCGGCGAACGGCTGGACGCGCGGGTGGTGGTGTCCAATCTCAATCCGCGGCTGCTTTACACCCGCTTGCTGGACCCGGCGGCGCTGCCGGCGGATTTTCTGCGTCGGATGCAGGGCTGGCGCTGCGGCTCCGGCACTTTCCGCATGAATGTGGCGCTGTCCGAGCTGCCGGATTTCAGCTGCCTGCCGGGCAAGGCGCAGGCCGAGCATCACGGCAGCGGCATCATCATCGCGCCCAGCCTGGCTTATATGGAGCGCGCCTATCACGACGCGCGCGAGCGCGGCTGGTCCGGCCGGCCCATCGTGGAAGTGCTGATTCCGTCCACATTGGACCCGTCCCTGGCGCCGCCGGGCCAGCATGTGGCCAGCCTGTTCTGCCAGCACGTGGCGCCGCAGCTGCCGGACGGAGCCTGCTGGGACGATCACCGCGAGGAAGTGGCGGATCTGATGATAGATACCGTCAGCCGCTACGCGCCCAACTTCAAGGCCGCGGTGCTGGGGCGGCAGATCATGAGCCCGCTGGACCTGGAGCGCACCTTCGGCCTGGTGGGCGGCGACATCTTCCACGGCGCGCTGGGCCTGGACCAATTGTTCTCGGCGCGGCCCATGCTGGGCCACGCCGATTACCGCGGTCCCATTCCCGGCCTCTATCTGTGCGGCGCCGGCGCCCATCCCGGCGGCGGCGTCACCGGCGCGCCGGGCCACAACGCGGCGCGCGAGGTGTTGCGCGATTTGCGGCGCCGCATGGCGTGAGCCGCTTGTTCAAAGGCTAGCGGAGCGCGGCGGGCGAAAAAAATGCCCGCGGCGCGAGGCCGGCGGGCACAAAGGGCAAAAGCCGGGATATCAGTAGAAGCGGTAATCCACGCTGAGGCCCACGGTGCGCGGCGCGCCGATCACGCCAACCAGGTAATTGCCGCGCACATTGACCTGGGAATACAGCACGCCCTGGTTGCTCAGATTGTTGACGTAGCCGCGCACCGTCCAGCGCGCGCTTTCATAGCCGGCGTTGAGGTTGGCCACGGTGTAATCGCCGGCGGCGCCGCTGGGGCTGTTGCTGATGTCGGAGTAATAGCGGCCCACCCGGTTCAGGCTGCCGCCGACGAACAGGCCGTGATCCAGCCGCTGCTTGAAGCCCAGGTTCACCGTCAGGTGCGGCGCGTAATTGAATTGATTGCCCTGGATGCCGGGATTGGCCGCGTCGCTGGCGGTCACCTTGGTGTCCAGCAGGCCCAGGCCGGCGCTCAGCGTCAGCCGCGGCGTGACCCGCGCCTTGGCTTCCAGCTCCAGGCCGTAGCTCTCGCCCTTGGGGATATTGGTGAAGCGCGAGCCCAGGATGGCCTGGTAGCCGGTGTACTGGTTGAAGAAGGCGTTGGCGTTGAGGTCCAGGCGCTGGTCCAGCAAGCTTGAGCGGCTGCTGGCCTCGTAGGCGGTGACCTCCTCCTTGTCATAGGTGTAGTACTGGTCGCTATTGTCCAGGCCGGAGCCGCCGGCGTTATAGCCCTTGCGCACCGAGAAGCCCAGCGTGGTGTCCGGGCTGTATTTGTAACTGAGCCCGGCCTTGGGCAGGAACAGGGTTTCGGCGATGTCGTAGGCGGCCTGTTTCTGGCCGGCCAGGCCCGGTTGCAGCGTGGTGTTGCGGCGCTGCCGCTCGCGCTCCACGCGGCTGCCCAGATTGAGGCTCCACTTGTCGTTCAGGACCAGCGTGGCCTCGCCGTAGATGGCCTGGGTTTTCAGTTTGTCCTTGGCCGCCACGCTGGTCTGGGCGTCCATGTCCTGGTCGCGGTCGTAGTAATACACGCCCATCACGCCGCTGAGCCGGCCGCTTTGCGGCGCATAGTTCAGCCGCGCCTCGGCGGTATTGCTCTTCTCGTCCAGCCGCATGCGGAAATCGCTGCTGTCGACGAAGGCGCTGACATTGTCGGCGTGACCCAGCAGCAACTGGGCGCTCCAGGCGTCGTTGAGCTGGTATTGCAGATCGGTGCTGACGGTGTTGTTGAAGGAGTCCTGATAGCGCGCCTTGATCCATTTGCGGCTATTGGCGTAGTCGAAATAATTGCCGTCCACATAGTTCAGGTATTCGCCCTTGTTCTTGCGGTGCGCCACCGTCAGCTTGGCGCTGAAGCCGGGCAGCGCGCTGGGCTTCCACAGCAGCTTGCCGCGCGCGCTGCTGTGCTTGAGCTCGGACGGGTCCCACGGCGTGCTGCCGGGATAGCTGATATAGCTGTGGCCGCTCAGGCCCTCGGCGGCGACGCGGAAGGCCAGCTCGTCGGTGATCGGGCCGGACACCATGCCGGCCAGCGTGCTCTTGCCGGCCTTGTTCTCGTAGCCGGCGCGCAGCGCGCCTTCCCAGTCGAAGCTGGGGTCCTTGGTATTGACCACGATGGCGCCGGCCAGGGTGTTGCGGCCCTGGGTGGTGGACTGCGGGCCGCGCAGCACCTCGACCTGTTCCACGTCCCAGGGGCTGACGTCCACATAGCGCTGACCGTTCCAGCTCTCCGACATGCCGTCCACCGTGGTGCTGACCCGCGGGCGCGAACCGGAGACCAGGGTGTTGTAGCCGGTACCGGGGCCGGTGCCTTCCACCCCGCGGATATTGATGATGCCGGCGCCGTTATGGGTGGCGTTGGGGGTGGCGGCCACACTGTCGTACACCGAATTTTCGCCGCCCTTGTCCATGTCGCGGATCACCGTCACCGCGGTGCTGGTGTCCTTCAGCGAGCGTTTGAGTTTTTCCCCGGTGACGGTGACCGTGGGCAGCGTGGCCTGTTGGTCCTGCTGCGAGCTTGGGGGCGCCGCCAGCGCCGCGTGCGAGAGGGTCAAGCCGCCGAGGCCGGCCAGGGCTAGCCGGGTGGCCGCGGCCAAGGGTTTGTGCGGGTGTTCCATCGTGTTGCGATTCCTTGTTTTTGTGCGATAGCGAGATCGGCGCGCTCGGGGTCCGGCGGCGTCGTCTGGCTAGCGAGGAATCGTTGGCTACTGCGGCGAGGGGAAGCGAAGAGCGCAGCGGACCCGTGGCGGGTCGTTGCGATCACCAGGACCGGATGATAATATTTCTCATTCGCATTATGCAAACACGATGCAAGATATTCCACCGCACAGCGGTGGAAACCGCCGGGGAGCCGCATGTCGAACAGGAAAGAAAACACGTGGAATCAACAAGCTGCGCGGAGTGCGGCATGGCTGCAACACCCTGAGGCCGGCCAGCCGGCCTGGTGGGCGCGGCTGGCCGCGGCCGGCGCGCCGCTGACCGAGCGGCTGCCGGATGGCGAGATCTGCGTCACCTTCCTCTGGCGCGATCCCCACGGTGGCGCAGCGGCCTCGCCGCTGGTGCAGGTCTACGCCGACGTCAACTCCGTCACCGACCACCACCGGCCGCAGCCGCAATCGCTGGCGCGGCTGGGCGACACCGACATCTGGTGGTGGCAGGCCACGCTGCCGGCCAACTGGCGCGGCAGTTACACCTATATCCCGGTCAGCGCCGCGCAGACCCCGCCGCGGCCGGACGCCGATGCGCGCGCCAGCCGGCTGCGCCACCGCGAATGGTGGCTGGACATCATGAGCCGGGCGGCGCCGGACCCGCTCAACCCGCGCGCCGGCTATGTCAGCAGCTGGGGCGCGCCCTTGTCCGCGCTGCATCTGGAGGCGGCGCCGGAGCAGTCCGCCTGGCAAGCCTGGGACCAGGGCCGCCAGGGCGCGGACCCGGCGCGGCTGACGCGAATCCACTGGGACAGCGCGCGGCTGGGCAAGAAACGCCGGATCTGGATTTATCAGACCGGCGCGCTGCCGGAGGGCGAACGCGGTGAGCGGCCGCTGGCCATTCTGCTGGACGGCCAGTACTGGGCCGAACGCATGCCGGTGTTCGCCGCGCTGGACGAAGACACCCGGCGCGGCAGGCTGCCGCCGGCGGTGTATCTATTGGTGGATGTCATCGACAGCCGGCATCGCGAGCAGGACCTGCCCTGCAATGCCGACTTCTGGCTGGCCTTGCAGCAAGAACTGCTGCCGCAAGTGGAGCGGCTGGCCCCGTTCAGCGCGCGGCCGGAACGCACCGTGGTGGCGGGCCAGAGCTATGGCGGCCTGGCGGCGATGTTCGCCGGCCTGCGCTGGCCGCGGCGCTTCGGCTGCGTGCTCAGCCAGTCCGGCTCCTTCTGGTGGCCTTACGTGGAACTGCACGAACGCGCGCGCGCCGTCAGCGAACGGCGCTTGCCCGGCAGCCGCGGCCGGCTGACCGAACAACTGGAGGCCGGCGAATTGCCGCCGGGACGGCTGCGGGTCTATCAGGAAGTGGGCCGCCGCGAAGAAGTGATGCTGGACGTCAACGCCAGCCAGCGCGCGGCCTTGGAGCACGCCGGCCATTGCGTGCGCTACCAGGAGTTCGAGGGCGGCCACGACTGGCTGTGCTGGCGCGGCGGCCTGCTGGACGGACTGGCCTGGCTGTGGGAGGACGGGAGTAGGGAGGGGTAATCCGTGCCCTATGCCGGCTGACTCCCGGCATAATGCCGATTTTTGGGGCGATGAAGATGAAAAAGCTACTGGCTTTATGCTTGGCGGGTGTCTTGGCGTTGCCGGCCTGGGCCGCGAACCCGCAGCCGCCAAAAACCGTGCCGATCAAGCAAGGCATGGCATACGCCAAAGCGAGGAAGTTCATCTTAAAAGCCGGCTGGGAGCCCATTCATGCCGTGAACGGTGAGGCGTGCGGCTACGGTGAAAAAATTTGCAAGAAATTCCCGGAGATAGAAAGCTGCTCGGCGGATGGCTATTGCAAAATGTTCTTCAAGAACGAGTGGGACATGATGCTGGTACTCATCACTCTTGGCGACATGGATGCTAAGGGAGAGAATGCCCAGATCGAAAGCTGGTCGCTTAAAAAGTAAGCCGACCTAAATAAGATTGCGCAAAGCGCTGGCCTGCCCGGCGCTTTGCGCATTCTGATCTCGGCGCGGGTCTCACCCCCCGCGCGGAATCACCATCGGCGTATGGCTGACCGGATCGTCGATGATCAGGCAGCGCAGGCCGAACACCTGCTCGATCAAGTCCGCGCTGACGATGTCGCGCGGCGCGCCCTCGGCCACGATGCGGCCGTCGCGCATCGCGATCAAATGGCTGGCGTAGCGACAGGCATGGTTGATGTCGTGCAACACCGCCACCAGGGTGCGGCCGCCGTCGCGGTTCAAGCGGCGGAACAACTCCAGCAGCTCGATCTGATGCGCGATGTCCAGATAAGTGGTCGGCTCGTCCAGCAGCAGCAGCGGCGTTTGCTGCGCCAGCGCCATTGCCACCCACACCCGTTGACGCTGTCCGCCGGACAGCTCGTCCACCAGCCGGTCCGCCAGCGCGTCGGTGCCGGTGGCCGCCAGCGCATGGCGCACCGCCTCCTCGTCCTGCCGGCTCCATTGCCGCAACAGGCTCTGATGCGGATAGCGGCCACGCGCCACCAGATCCGTCACCGTGATGCCGTCCGGCGCCACCGCGCTTTGCGGCAGCAGGCCCAGCTGTTGCGCCACCGTCTTGGCCGGATAGCCGTGGATGTCGCGGCCGTCCAGGCACACCTGGCCGGCCTGCGGTTTCAACAGCCGGCTCAGGCTGCGCAGCAAGGTGGACTTGCCGCAGCCATTGGGGCCGATGATCACGCTGAAGGAACCGTTGGGGATGTTCACGTCCAGCTGTTCGCAAATCGTGCGTTGGCGGTAGCCCAGCCGCAGGCGATCGCCGCGCAGCCGCGGCGGCTCCGTCGCCTGGGAGGCCGGCGCGGCATAGAGTTTCAAGCTCAGGGAAGTCACGGTTTTCGGGCTCCGGTTTGGCGCAGCAACAGCCACAGCAGATACAGGCCGCCAATGCAGATGGTGACGACGCCCACCGGCAGCTGGCGAGGATAGAACAGCTGCTGGGCGCCGTAGTCCGCGGCCAGCAGCAGCAAGGCGCCGGTCCAGGCCGCGGTCAGCGGGCTGGTGGCCTGGGTGCGCTGCAGCCGCTGCGCGATCTGCGGCGCGGCCAGCGCGATGAAGGAAATCGGCCCGGCCGCGGCGGTGGCGGAAGCGATCAGCGCCACCCCCAGCCCCATCAGCCACAGCCGAGTGCGTTCCGCCGGCACGCCCAGCGCGCTGGCGCAATCGTCGCCCATCTCCAGCAGCCGCATGCGCCGCTGCAGCGTCAGCGCCGCCAGCATCGCCAGCAGGCAGCACAGCGCGGAGGGCAGGCCCTTGTTCCAGGTCATGCCGTTGAGCGTGCCCGCGCCCCAGGTGGCCGCGCCCATCGCCGCCTCCAGGCTGGCGTTGATCAGCAGCCAATGGTTGAGCGCGCTCAGCATGGCGCTGACGGCGATGCCGACGATGATCAGGCGGAAACCGTGCGCGCCTTGTCGCCAGGCCAGCAGATAGACCAGGGCCGCGGCCAGCAGGCCGCCGGCCAATGCGCCGCCGGCGATCTGGAAATGGCTGCCGTTGAACAAGGTAATCACCACCAGCGCGCCGGTATAGGCGCCGGTATTGAAGCCCACCACGTCCGGGCTGCCCAGCGGGTTGCGGATCAAGGACTGGAAAATCGCCCCGCTCATGCCCAGCGCCGCGCCCACCACCAGCGCCATCAGCACCCGTGGCAGCCGCCATTGCTGCACCACCGCCACCTCCAGCTGGCCGCCCTGGCCTTGCAAGGCCTGCCATAACTGCTCCAGGCTCAGCGGCAAGGCGCCGGCGCGCAAACTCATCGCCGCCAGCGCCGCGCAGGCGGCGGCCAGCAGCAGGCCGGTCCACAGCCCGCCCAGCGCCATCCGGCCATTGCAAGCGCCATCCGGATCCCCCCACCGCCACACCGCCGGCTTCATGCCCGGCCTCCGGGCGCGGCGTGACGACGCGCCAGCCAGATCAGGGCCGGCGCGCCGATGAAGGCGGTGACGATGGACACTCGCAATTCGCCCGGCGTCAGCAGCCGGCCGACGATGTCCGAGCCCAGCAGCAGCATCGGCGCCAGCAACAGGGTGAAGGGCAGCGTCCAGCGCAGATCGGCGCCGCCCAGCCAGCGGGCGAGGTGAGGAATCATCAGGCCGACGAAGGCGATGGGCCCGGCGACGGCGGTGCTGCCGCCGCACAGCAGGGTGATGGCCAGCACCACGCCGGCCTGGATCAGCAGCGGCCGGCCGCCCAGGCTCACCGCCAGGTCGCTGCCCATGCCCAGGGTGTTCAAGGGTCGCGCCAGCAACAGCGCCAGCAGCATGCCGGCGATCATCACCGGCGCCGTCAGCGCCAGCGGCGTCATGCTGCGCACGTCCAGGGTGCCGGCGTTCCAATAACGCAGCTGATTGAAGGCCAATGGGTCCAGCAGGGTGATGGCGGTGGACAAGCCCATCAGCACCGCGCTGACGGCGGCGCCGGCCAGCACGAAGCGCAGCGGGTCCATGCGCCGACCGCGCGCGCCCACCGTGCACACCAGCAAGGTGGCGCCCAGCGCTCCGGCGGCGGCGCAGCCCAGATAGCCCAGCTGGCTGTCCACGCCCCAGACCGCCACGCCCAGCACCATGGCGAAGCTGGCGCCGGCGTTGACGCCCAGCACGCCGGGGTCCGCCAGCGGATTGCGCGACAGCGCCTGGATCAGCGCGCCGGACAGGCCCAGCGCCGCGCCGGCCAGCAGGCCCAGCAGGGTGCGCGGCAAGCGGCCTTGCAGCACGATCACGCTGTCCGGATCGCCGCCGCCGTGCAGCAGGCTGCGCCAGACCACGGCGGCGGGAATCGGTTTGGCGCCCAGCATCAGGCTGAGCAGGACAATGAGAGCCAGCGCGGCCAGGCAGCACAGCAGCAGGGTCAGGCGGCGGCTGGCCGCCGAGGGCGCGGGCCGAGCCGCGGCGAGGCTGATTGACATGATCAAATGCAAATGATTCCTAATACAGACTGCTGATGTTACCATGCGGCATCCATAACGGCACACCCTCTTGCCGGCCGCGCCAACGCATGCCGCGCGGCCTCCACCCCTGTCGAGATCAAAACAACCCGTCATGAAAAAGTCGCCCATCTTCGTCGATTTCAGCCTGCTCAGGCTCAATCCGCATTTCCGCTCCATCTTCATCGCCCGCATGATCTCGGTGTTCGCCTTCGGCATCCTGATGGTGGCGGTGCCGGTGCAAATCCATCAGCTCACCGGCTCCACGCTGCAAGTGGGCGCGGCGATGGCGCTGGACGGCATCGGCATGTTCGCCGGCCTGATGTGCGGCGGCGTGCTGGCGGACCGCATGGACCGCCGCCGGCTGATCCTGCTGGGCCGCTCGCTGTGCGGTCTGGGCTTTCTGGCGCTGGCGCTCAACGGTTTCATGACCAACCCCTCGGTGCTGGCGCTCTATGTGGTGTCGGCCTGGGACGGTTTTTTCAGCGGCATCGGCATCACCTCGCTGATGGCGTCGATTCCGGTGCTGGTCGGCCGTGAAAACCTGCCTGCCGCCGGCGCGCTGAGCATGCTGACCATGCGCATTGGCGGCGTGCTGTCGCCCTTGCTGGGCGGCCTGATCATCGCCGCCGTCGGGGTCAACTGGAACTATCTGCTGGCCGGCGTCGGCACCCTGGCCACCCTGATCCCGCTGACGCGCTTGCCGTCCTTGAAGCCGCAGGGCGGGGAGCCGGCGCATCCGCTGCGTTCCTTGCTGGAGGGTTTCCAGTTCCTGTGGCAGAACAAGGTGGTGGGCGCGGTGGTGGCGGTGGGCACGTTGCAAACCCTGCTTAGCGCGGTGCGGGTGCTGTATCCCTCGCTGGCGGAGGACGGTTACGGCGGCGGCGCTTTCGAGGTGGGCCTGATGTATTCGGCGGTGCCGCTGGGCGCGATGATAGGCGCGTTCACCAGCGGCTGGGTGGGCGGTTTGAGCCGCCCCGGCGCGGTGATGTTGAGCTGCGTGCTGGCTTCGTCGCTGAGCATCGCGTCCTTGGGCCTGGTTCATCATCTGGCTTACGGCCTGCTGGCCTTGGCCTTGCTGGGTTATTTCGGTTCGATCGCGTCCTTGTTGCAGTTCACCCTGGTGCAGGGCAATACGCCGGACCATTTGCTGGGCCGGGTGAACAGCCTGTGGAACGCGCAGGATGTGGTGGGCGACGGTCTGGGCGCTTTGGGGCTGGGCGCGTTGGCGCGGGCCTTGGCGCCGTTGACGGCGGTGGCTTGGTTCGGCGCGGCGGCCGCGGCGGCCAGTCTGGCGATGTGCGGGGCTTTTGGGTCTTTGCGGCGTTTGGCCGGCGGCGCGGCTGCGGAGGCGGCCGGGGAGCCGGCGCGGCAGGGGGCGGGGTCCTAGTTTCTAGGGTTTGTGGACGCTGATGTGCTTGCAGGGCGGAAACCTCGGTTGGGGTTTTCGCCCTTTTTGCATTTGTTGTGGGGGCGGGGGCTTCCTTCCGGAACCGGTTAGGAGAGGTAAGCCATCTGTAGGTGAAATGAGGGTTTTGAATCCGCTGCGCGGATGATGATTTTGATTGCCGGGGCTGCCCGGCAGGCAGGAAGGGGAATTTGCTCGGCCAAATTCCCCTTCACCCCAAAGGCCGCCCTGCAAGCCTGGCCTACGGCTTCCCGCCGGGTCCCGTCAGGCCCGAGGCGCGGCTGAACTCGCAGCGCGCTAACGTCGCGCTGCTCGAACAAGCAGCCGCTTAAGACCTCGGGCCTGCCACCCGTCGGCAGGCTTGAAGGGACCAGGGGCGCGTCGGATACATGCTTTCTTTTAGGGAGCTAGGCTTATCCACAGACAAGAGCAATGGATCCAAGTTATCCACAGAAATGCCCCGCTTCGCTAAACCACCCCTCTTAATTCAAAAAAGACCACCTCGTGTAGCGCCCGGGTGTCCCCTCGCGACGCTACGCTTGCCTCGCTCGATTAGCGCGGAAAGCGGCACCAAAATCATCATCCGCGCAGCGGATTCACAACCAGATCACTCAACAAGTCAGCCACGCTCAAGCAAAGCAACCACCCCACCTTGACCCCAAGCGCCCCCTCGGCAACAATCCCCCCGTTGCCGCCCACACGCGGCACACGGGATTGGCGTCCCGTTACTTAACTATCGATTTGCTTGCGCGGAGCACTGCGCAAGCAGTTTTTCTATGCCTACGCACTCTTGGCAGGTGCGTGGTGGGGGAGTGCTATGCACTCGCCGGTTTGATAGTTAAGTCCGGTACGCCAATCCTGCCACGCGCCTGCCTAATACCTCAGCTTCTCCCGGCAGGTGGTTTATCTTGTGTCACAGCAGGAGAAACACCATGCAACAAACTCACCCCTTCCCCCGCCGACGCCGCTACAAACTGCCGGCTCCCGAGCTACAAGACACCCTGCTCCCCTTCGTCAGCTATCTGCCAGAACGCAGTTACCCGCATTACTGGCAAATGCCGGCCCCCAATGACGACTTTGCCGCCAATGCTGCCTATGGCCGCGAATGCGCCGGCCATTTGTTGCAATGGCTGAAGGACAACCAGCCCTATGCCGGAGGCGGCTTGCTCAGCCGCATCGCCCGCGACATCGACTTTGACGACATCGATGGCCGTGGCTACTGGATAGGCTTCTTCAATCTGCTGGAGCACGCGTTGCTGCTGAGCGCGCTGCACCTCAAGGTCTTCCCTTACGTCGACCACTATCACCGCACACATGAGGGCAGGATTTGGCGCAGACAGTTGGAAGAGCGTTTTGGCCGCAAGCGCTAGGTAAAAGAAAAAGGCGGAAGCCCTCCAGGGGACTTCCGCCTTGTCGCGTGGGGAAGGGGGGACGGCCTTAAAGCCCGTTTACGATCTCGCGAGCTAAGGCGAAAACGAGCGAAAAAGCGGAATGTACAGGTGGTACATGAGCATTTTGAGCTTGGTTTCAACGCCCACTTCTATCCACCCCGCCGACGCGCAGCAGATCGTAAACAGGTTCTTACTGGCCGTGCTTCTCCTCGCCCAGCTTGTCCAGGTAACGCAGGATGCGGCCGCTGTCCTGCTCCAGCTTCTGCATCCGCTCGACGATCTCCTGCTCGTCCAGCGGGCCTTCCTGGCCAAACACCGCCAGCGCGGCGCCGATGTGCTGGCTGGCCTGCTGTTCGGTGGCCGCCAGTTCGCTCCAGGAACGGGTCTGGCCAAAGGATTGCTGGCCTTGCTGTTGCAGCCAGCCTTGCAGCTCGCTGCCCTGCTCCAGCGGCTTGGCCTCTTCAATCGAGTGATAGGCGGTCTGCTTGAAGATCACGTGCCCCACTTTTTGCAGGCTGAGCTGGGATTTGTCATACACGCGGTTCACTTGCGCCATCACTTGTTGCGACTGCTCCACCTGGCTGCTGAAGCGCTGGCGGAAGGTTTCCACCGATTCCTTGACCTGGCTGGCCACATTGCCGGCGGCGCTGGCCTGGGTCTGCATATTGCCGATGCGCAGCGACAGGTTTTCCAGCACATCCTGCACATTGTTGGCGGTGCTCTTGCTGCGCTCGGCCAGCTTGCGCACTTCGTCGGCCACCACCGCGAAGCCGCGGCCGGTTTCGCCGGCGCGGGCGGCCTCAATGGCGGCGTTCAGCGCCAGCAGATTGGTTTGGTCGGCGATGGCGGAGATGTCGGCCAGCGAGGTTTCTATGCCCTGCCATTCCTGGGCCAGCGCGGTGCTGGCGGTGTCCATGCTGCTGACGCTGTCGGCGATGGTGTCCAGGTGGCCGGACAGGTGCTGGGCGGTTTCCAGGCTGACGCGCGCGCCGTCGGCGGTGTCCTGGGTGATGGCGGCCACGTCGGCCATGGCCTGGCTGATGTCTTCCAGATCGCTCTGGTTGCTGGCCAGGTCCTTGCGCAAATGCGGGTTGTTGAGCGCGGCCAGCTGCGAGGACAGGCGGTTGCGGCGGATATAGCCGTCGTTGTCGGCCATGGTCTGGATCGCGCGGTTGACGCTGCCCAGCGAGCTGGCCAGGATGCCCGGCAGGCCCTGGCTCAGCGGGCGGCGGCTGTAGTCGCCGGCGCTGATGGCCTTGAAGCAGGTGTTGATTTCCTTGAAGTAGGTTTCGATCAGGTCGAGGAAATCATTGAGCTGCCAGGCGAGCTTGCCCACTTCGCCGAGGTTGCGGGTGCCGGTGGCGCGGTGGTGCAGTTCGCCGGAGCTGGCGTAGCCCAGTTGTTCGTGCAGGGTGTTGAGCAGGCCGAAGATGCGGCCGCTGTGACGCCACAGCAGCAGGGACAGGGCGATGGAGGCGGCCAGCAGCAGCGCGTCCACGACGCGGCCGACGATTTCCGGAAACAGATAGCTGTCCAGCAGCGAGAAGGCGACCAGCAGGTTGAAGCCTATGATGCACCAGCCCAGCTGGGCGCGCAGGAAGGGCGGTTTGTGTTGGAACTGGTTCATGCGGCCACCCCCGGCGCTTGCAGCACTTGGGCATTGAGGGACAGGATGAAGTCCTGATAGCTGACGCCTTTGTCCGCCAGCACTTGCTGCAGCCAGGCCACGGAGGCGTCCGGCGCGTTGGCCTTGTTGTGGCTGGCTTCGATCTGGCGCATCTGGGCGTAGACCGGTTCTATCGCGGCGATGGCTTCCTGGCTGGGCGGGCGGCGCACGGAGTAATAGCCTTGCAGCTGGCCGCGCAGGTCGTAATCCGGGGTGACGTTGGCTAGCACCCAGTAGTAGTCGCCGTTTTTGCTGTGGTTTTTCACCACGGCGAAGAATTCCTGGCCCTGCTGCAGGGTTTTCCACATCAGCCGGTAGGCGCCGCGCGGCATGTCGGGGTGGCGGATCAGATTGTGCGGCTTGCCCAGCAGCTCATGCTCGGCGTAGCCGGCGATGCGCATGAACACGCGGTTGGCGTAGGTGATGTGGCCGGTGGGGTCGGTCTTGGTGATGATCAGTTCATGAGGAGCGAGCCGGATTTCCTTGCTGGCCGGGCCGGCGGCGGGGTGCGTCATGATTTGTTTCTCTCGTATTTGTCGATTGCATAGCCTCTAGATGTTCATTTTCGGCCACTGGCCCAGTAGGGGCAAGCGTTTATTTATTTGTACTGCCCATGCTTGACGCGCGGCTGCTTAAATTAATTCTTAATAATCCAGTTCTTACAAAAACAAAAAGGATGCCTACGGCATCCTTTTGCGCTTTGGCCGGGATGGGCCTCAGAGTCTGTTCAACGTCTCACGACGCGCAGCAGATCGTACAGCTTCTCAGAGTTTGACGATCTGGCGGATCTGCGACACGCAGCCGCGGGCATCGTCTATCAGCTTGGCGAATTCCGGGCTGCTGATCTCGGCGTGGCTGAGCCAGCGCACCTTGTTGCTGATCCGGTATTGCACGCGGATGCCGGCCGCGGTTTGCCGCTGCTTGGCGTCCACTTCGTACCAGGGGGTGTTCACCTTGCATTCGAAGTCCGGCTGGATGGCCTTGGCGCCCTTGAGCAGCACGTTGGATTGCATGGCGCTGGCGTCGCCCAGGTAGACGTCGGCCAGATTGCCGTTGCGCTTGTAGCTGTCGAAGCTGTCCCACACGCCTTTGTAGTGGGAGTCGTAGAGAAACAGGCCGGAAATCTTTTCCAGCATGCGCGGGTCGCGCACGCTCATGCGCAGCGGGTAGCTGGACGGCACCATGAAGGAGGTTTTGTCGCGCTGGACCTTGCAGCCTTCCGGCTGGCTGCTCAGCCGGTTGCACAGGCTTTGGTCGGTGGCGCTGACGCCCTGGTAGCGGTCTTGCAGAATGGTGTCGATCAGCGCGGAGTTGGCCAGTTCGATATCGGCGCGGATGTCGGCGCTGCCATCGGCTTGCACGGTGTTTTCGCGCCGGATGTTCAGATCCGTGCGCGCGGCTTCCATCGGCACCTGGGTCTGGCTCACCGTGCCGTCCTTGCCGATGATGAAGGCCCAGCGATCTTGCAGGTCCGACATGATGCGGCCGGGCTGGAAGAAGGGGTTGGTCGGGTCCAGCCACCAGGTCTGGCCGGCGATGTCGGCGCGGACGATCATGTGGTTGGGCGCGCCAATGCCGGGCAGCAGCAGCGGCGGGGCGAACTTGCCGCGGAAGATCAGCGCCGGCTCGGCGGCGATGCCGGCGCGGCGCAGCATGGCGGTCAGCAGGGTGGAAAGGTCCTTGCAGTCGCCGTAGCCGTGTTTCTCGATCTCCGCCAGCGTGAACGGCACCAGGCCGCGCTCGGCCAGCCGGGTATCGTTGAGGTAGCGGTAGTTGCGGTTGATGTGCTGCATGAAGGCGGCCACTTGTTCCGCGGCCGGCTTGCCGCGGTTGGCGGCCACCACGGCGGCGGCGGCCGGCGGCAGCGGCGCGGCCAGGATTTCGTTGTAGCGGCGGGCGTGGGCGCCGAAGTGGTCTTGCGGCTGCTCCGAGGTGGCGATCACCAGCTGCGGCCATTCGCGCAGCGCGCTGTTGTTCCACTCATTGATATAGCTGAGGAAGCGCGGCTGGCGCAGCGTCACCTTGATGCGCTTGCGGTCCGCGCTGGCGTCCACGCTGTAATCGTCCAGCATCATGCCGCGCCAGCTTAGCGGGCGGGTGGACTGGAGCTCGAAGCTGAAGCTGTCCTCGCGCGCTTTCTGCGGGCCCAGGTCCAATTGGTAGCGCAGCTGGCGCGCCAGCGGCTGCGCGGCGTTGTGGCTCTTGACCCGGTAGGACACGGTGCTGCCGACGGCCAGTTCCGGGAAGGCCATCCAGGTTTGCATGTCGCGGCTGACGCCGGCGTCCGGATTGGGCGCGGCGCGGGTTTCGATCTGGGATTTGCCCAGCTTGATCACTTTGCCGTTGGGCTGGATCACTTCCGCCCGCTCCACTTGCAGGCGGTCTTCGGCCGGGTAGGTGAAGTCGATGCGCGACAGTTGTTCGCGGCCGGAGGGGTGCAGGATGGTGAAACGCTTGCTGGTGACGCAATCCAGGCTGTTGTCTTTATTGTGCTGGCAGCTGATGGCGGTGTTGACCGCCAGCGGCGCTTCGCTGATCGGTTGCAGCGCGGCGGCGCTGAAGCTGCTGTAGAGGCCGGCGGGCAGTCCGAGAGCCAGTCCGAGAGTGATGATGCGCATAGTGGAATCGAAAAGTGTGCTGTTGTTGTGATGAAGTGATACCGCCGCCGATACGGCGCGGCGGCGGCGAGAACACGCATCCGGTGGCCGCGCCGCCGGATGGGATCAAGCTTTCCATGTTCGCATATTAGCGCTTGCGAATGTGTATTGTTTTTGTGTGGATGTTCCGTGCCGCTTCATGATCTTGCCAGCCAGACGGGACAAGGTGGGAGCGGTTGAACAAGCGAAATCCACATCGGGTAGCTGAACCGTTCGACGTTGCGCGCAGCGCAGACAGGCTTTCAAGGCTCGGCCCACATCCGCAGCAGATTATGGTAGTTCGCGGTCAGCGCCATCAGCGCTGCGTTGTCGCCCAGCTGCAGGCGCAGGCTGGAGATCGCCGCGTCCATGTCGAACAGCAGCCGGCGCTTGCCATCGTCGCGGATCATGCTTTGCACCCAGAAGAAGGAGGCCAGCCGCGCGCCGGCGGTGACCGGCTCTACCCGGTGCAGGCTGGTGGACGGGTAGAGCACCATGTCGCCGGCGTCCAGCTTGACGCTGTGGCAGCCGTAAGTGTCTTCGATCACCAGTTCGCCGCCCTCGTATTCGTCCGGGCGGCTGAAGAACAGGGTGCAGGACACATCGGTGCGCACCCAGCCATTGTCAAAGGGGTGGCGCCGCACCGCGTTGTCCACATGGTTGCCGAAGTCCATGCCGGCCTGGTAGCGGTTGAACAGCGGCGGGAAGATCTTGGCCGGCAGCGCGGCGGAGAAGAACAGGCCGTTGCGTTGCAGCGCGCCTTCCACCATGGCCTGCAGTTGTTGGGCTTCCGGCAGCTGCTGCGGCAGTTGCAGATTGCGTTTGACCTGGGCGGACTGACTGCCGGCGGTGATGCGGCCATCGGCCCAGTCGGCGCGGGCCAGCAGTTCGCGGCCCCGCGCCAGTTCTTCGGCGCTCAGCACCGCGGGGATGTGCAATAACATGAGGTCTCCAGCGGCAGTTGATCGGATGAATGGAGAGGAATGAGGAAGCGGCGCGAAATAGCGGCCGGGTAGGCGGCTGCGCGCTGGCGTGATGGGACGCGGGTCTCGCGTCTACGGCGGCTCAGGCCTGTTGGGGCCGGCCGGCAGAGTCCTCAAGCAAGCCATTGGGCAGGGCTTGCGTGACGGCTCTGCGGCGAGCGGCCGGCGGGCGCCGGCCTGCTCGCAAGGGGGACTTACGGCGCTTCGGTGGCGAAGCCTATCTTGCTGATGCCGCCCTGCTGGGCGCTGGCCAGGGTCTTGGCCACCGCTTCGTAGCGCACGCTCTTGTCGGCGAACAGATGCAGCTCCACTTGCGGGTTGTCGCGCGCGGCGGCGGCGAAGCGGGCGTCCAGCTCGCCTTCCGGCACTTTGACGTCGTTCCAGAACACCGAGCCGGCGGCGTCTATGGCCAGGCGGATTTCCTTGGGCTGGCTTTGCTGCGCGGCGGCGCTGGCCTGCGGCAGGTCCAGCTTGACGGTATTGGTCAGCAGCGGGGTGGTGATGATGAACACCACCAGCAGCACCAGCATCACGTCCACCAGCGGCGTGGTGTTGATGTCCGCCATCGGCGCGGAGGCGCCTTTGTCGAAACTACCGAAGGCCATCGATTTCTCCGGACTGTGTCAGCAATTGGGCGTGCAGATCGTGGGCGAAGTAGTCCATGTCCTGCGCCATGATGCGCTGCATGCGGGTCAGGGCGTTGTAGGCCAGCACCGCCGGGATGGCGGCGGCCAGGCCGGCGGCGGTGGCCACCAGCGCTTCGCCGATCGGGCCGGCCACCGCGGCGATGGTGACTTGGCCGGCGGCGCCGATGTTCACCAGCGCGTGGTAAATGCCCCATACCGTGCCGAACAGGCCGATGAAGGGCGCGGTGGAGCCCACCGAGGCCAGCATGGTCATGCCGGTTTCCTGCTTGCCGTTTTCCTGGGCCAGGCCCTTGCGGATGGCGCGGGTCAGGAATTCATCCAGATCGCAGCTCTGGCCCAGCGGGCGCTCCGCCTGGCTGCGGTAGTGGCGCAGCGCGGCCAGTCCCTGGCGGGTGAGGTTGGCGAAGGGCGCGCGCGAATCCTGCAACTGGGCTTCCGCCTGTTTCCAGTCCGGGGCGTCCCACAGCGCGGTTTCGGCCTGCTTGTTGGCGCGGCGGATGTGCCAGGTGCTGACGCCGCGAACCAGGATCAGGTACCAGGTGAGCACCGACATCAGGACTAGGATCATGAACACCGTGACCAGCACGGCGTCCCCTTGTTGGAATACAGTCATTAGATTCATGATTTGCCAGACTTCAAAGAAAATTCAACGGGAACGATAAAGGTGTAGGCGATGGCTTCAGCGCCGCGCTTGGCCGGCGTGAAGGTCCAGCGCTTCACCGCCGCCACGGCGGCGCGGTCCAGCCGCGGGAAGCCGCTGCTGGTGGCCAGCGCCACGTCCAGCGGCTGGCCTTGGGCGGACACGTGCACGCGCAGCTGCACGGTGCCGGTTTCGCCTTCTTCTATGGACAAGGCCGGGTAGGCCGGCTTGGGGTTGTTCAGATAGCCGCCGCGGTACATCGGTTCGGTGACCGAGGGCTTGGCATTGGCCGACTGGCCGTGCGAGCTGCCGCCCTCGGCGGAGCTGGCCGCCGGGCTGGGCTTGCTTTCCGCCGCCGGCGCGGCGCTGGGCACGCTGATGGCCTTAGGGCTGGGCGCGGCCGTTTCCGTGGCCATCACCTTGGGTTTGACCGGAGCGGGCTTGGGCGTCGGCGTGGGCTTGACCTGCGGCGTCGGTTTTTTCTCGGGCTTGGCCTGCTGCTTGGGCGCAGCCGGCGCGGCGGCCTGGCTGGGCGCGGCCAGGCTGATCATTTCCATGCTGGCGACGCGTGGCAGCGTGATCGGCTGCTGCATCGCCACCATGCCGCCCATCAGCGCGAAGGCCAGGGCATGCAGGCCCACCGTGCTGGAGAGCGCCGAGTAACGGAGAATTCGCTGGTTCATGCGGTGATGATAATACAAACTATTCTCATTATCCAAGCGGAAAGCATGGACGGCTTGATGCCGATCACATCCCCAAATGAATGAGGGGCAAGGGATGCCGCAGCCAGCCGGCGCACGCGGCACGGCGCTTGCAATCTGTGCTTTCGCCTGCATATCTTGCTGTATTGGCCACGGCGGCGTGCCGGTGGCGACCTCATTCTGGAATACAAAACATGCAACAGTTCGACGGAACCACCATCGTCTCCATTCGCCGCGGCAAGCGCGTGGCGCTGGGCGGAGACGGCCAGGTGACCCTGGGCAATATCGTGATCAAGGCTTCGGCGCGCAAGGTGCGCAAGCTGCACGGCGGCAAGGTGCTGGCGGGCTTTGCCGGCGGCACCGCCGACGCCTTCACCCTGATCGAGCGTTTTGAGGCCAAGCTGCAGAAGCACCAGGGCAATCTGCTGGTGTCGGCGGTGGAACTGGCCAAGGACTGGCGCACCGACCGCATGCTGCGCCGGCTCGAAGCGATGCTGATCGTCGCCGACAAGGACAGCACCCTGATCATCACCGGCAACGGCGACGTGTTGGAACCGGAGCAGGGCATCGCCGCCATCGGCTCCGGCGGCGCCTACGCCCAGGCCGCTGCGCGCGCGCTGTTCGACAACACCGATCTGGCGCCGGAAGTGGTGGTGAAGAAATCGCTGGAGATCGCCGGCGACATCTGCATCTACACCAATCACAACCATGTGATCGAACTGCTGGACGACGCCGAAGAGCCGGCGGCCAACTGAGCCGCCCCGTCCGTCCGATTCAAGAATCAAATCGCCGGAAGCGCCGCTTCCGGCTGGAGAATGTCATGACGCAAATGACCCCGCAGGAAATCGTCCACGAGCTGGACCAGCACATCATCGGCCAGAACGCGGCCAAGCGCGCGGTGGCGGTGGCGCTGCGCAATCGCTGGCGCCGCCAGCAGGTGGCCGAGCCGCTGCGCAGCGAGATCACTCCCAAGAACATCCTGATGATAGGCCCCACCGGCGTGGGCAAGACCGAGATCGCCCGCCGCCTGGCCAAGCTGTCCGGTGCGCCCTTCATCAAGATAGAAGCCACCAAGTTCACCGAGGTGGGCTATGTCGGCCGCGATGTCGACACCATCATCCGCGACCTGGTGGAAGTGGCGATCAAGGACACCCGCGACGCCGCCATCAAGCGTAACCGCCCGCGCGCGGAAGACGCGGCGGAAGACCGCATCCTGGACGTGCTGCTGCCGCGTCCGCGTCAGCAGGCCGGCTTCTTCGGCGGCGAGCCGGAGGCGGAAGCCAAGCCGGAAGACGGCGCCACCCGCCAGAAATTCCGCAAGATGCTGCGCGAAGGCGCGCTGGACGATAAAGAGATCGAAATCGAAGTGGCCGCGCCGATGGCACAGATGAATGTGATGGCGCCGCCGGGGATGGAAGACTTCGCCAGCCAGCTGCAAGGCATGTTCCAGGGCATGGGTTCCGGCAAGAAGCAGACGGCCAAGATGAAGGTGACCGAGGCGCGCAAGCTGCTGATAGACGAAGAAGCCGCCAAACTGGTCAATGACGAGGAACTGCGCGCCGAAGCGCTGAAGAACGTCGAGCAGAACGGCATCGTGTTCCTGGACGAGATCGACAAGGTCACCAGCCGCAGCGAAGGCCAGGGCGGCGCCGACGTGTCGCGCGCCGGCGTGCAGCGCGACCTGCTGCCGCTGGTGGAAGGCACCACCGTGTCCACCAAGTACGGCATGGTCAAGACCGACCACATTCTGTTCATCGCCTCCGGCGCCTTCCAGTTGTCCAAGCCGTCGGACCTGATCCCGGAGCTGCAAGGCCGCCTGCCCATCCGCGTCGAACTGTCTTCGCTGACCGTGGACGACTTCAAGGCCATCCTCACCAGCACCAACGCCTGCCTGACCCGCCAGTACCAGGCGCTGATGGCGACCGAGGGCGTGGAACTGGAGTTCGTCGACAGCGGCATCCAGCGTCTGGCCGAGATCGCTTGGCAGGTCAACGAGAAAACCGAGAACATCGGCGCGCGTCGTCTCTATACCGTGATGGAGAAGCTGCTGGAAGAAGTGGCTTTCGACGCCAAGGCCGGCCGCTGCGAGATCGATGCCGCCTATGTGGACAGCAAGCTGGAGCAAGTGGCCGAGCGCGAAGATCTGGCGCGTTACGTGCTCTGATCCACTCCTTATATATAGCAACGCAAACGGCGGCCCTGGGCCGCCGTTCTTGCATCCGCCTCAGCGCAGCTCACAGGCCTCCTTGGCGGGAGGCGCGGGAGCCAAATCGCGGAATGCCTCCGGATGCTGCCGCCAATACCAATCCTTCACCTCCTCATGGTCCAGCGCCAAAAAGGCCTTCATGCCGGGTAGCAGCAGCATCGGCACCACGGTGGCCAAATGCAGCAGCGCGAAAATCAGGTAAACCCGCTCCAGCGGCAACACATGCAGCAGCGCGCCGGCCAGCGCCGGGCCCAACATCGAGCCTATCTTCACCAGCATCACATTGATGGCGGAAAAGCGCGCGCGGTAATTCTCCGGCACCGCCAGCGTGCGGTGGGTCTGACCGATCAGCTGGTTCAGCGCGAACATCAGTCCCATCACCGCGAAACAGGCCAGGATCAGCCAAGGGTTGTCGCTGACCGCCACCACCAGCATCAAGACGCCACAGACCAGCATGCCTATGGTGCGCGCCTGGTAACGGCTGAAACGGCGCAGCAGCACATGGGTGAACCAGAGCGAGCCCAGCAGCATGCCGGCGCTGATCGCCGCCTCACAGCCGCCCAGCCAGGCGGCGGACAAGCCCAGCGCGTGCAGCTTGACCGGCAGCAAGGTGGTCACCAGCGGCATGAAGGCCACCAGGGTGATGAATACGGCCAAGGTCCAATAGCGTTCCAAAGGAATGCGCCAGCGCGCGTACAGGCCGCTGCGGATATCGTCCAGCCAGGGGCTGCGGATGGCGCCAGTCGCGCGCGGCGGCACGCGCACATATAAGGAAGCCGCGGCCGCCACCACCAGCAAGAAGGCATAGGCCAGCAGGGTCAGGGTGGGCGAGGTCGCCGCCATCAGGCCGCCGCCCAAGACCGGGCCGATCAGATTTCCCGCCGACTGCGAGCTTTTCTGCAAGGACAGCGCATCGCCCAGCCTGGCCGCCGGCACCATCTCGGCGGCGATGCTGAGCATGGACGGCAGCACGATGGACCAGGCCAGCATCGCCAGCGACTCCACCGCGATCACCCAGCCGATGTGATACCAGCCCATTGCCGCCATCAGCGCCAACAACAGGGCGCTCAACATCGCCAGCAGCATGCCGCCGCCAATCAGCCGGTTCTTGGGCAGGCGGTCGCCCAGCGGCGCGGTCAGCGGCAGCGACAGCAACATCACCAGCGCGGTGACCGATCCGAACCAGGCCATGTCGCGCGCGCCGCCGGACTGCACCACCCACCAGCTGATGGCGACGTAACCGGCGCCCATTGCCAGCCCGCTCAACACATCGCTCAGCATCAAGGCGTAAAACGGCGTGGGCAAGCCTTCCAATCGTTGACGCAAGGTTTGCTGCATGGCGGTCTCCTGGGCGGTGGTATGCGCTCAGCTTAACAATTAATGCCTAAGTCATAAAGTCTGCCCCGAATAATTTGCCGAAAAGCGGTTTTTTCAGAAAAACACCAGAAAACCCAGCCATTTTTTCAGCTTATCTGCCGACGACAATGAGCTGGGAGGCCCGGTTTTCCTGGCTCTGCAAAAGTTCTTGTAAAATTGGGATCAGATGATTTTTATTGAAATCATGGGTTTACGGATTAATATCTGAAAAACTCCATCTTTTTTCAAAATAGGTGTTGACGGAGCAAGGGCTGTAACGTATATTTCACCTCCTCAGCAGACAACGCAGCGACGGAAACGAAACGCAGCGATCTGCACTGATCTTTAACAGAACGAATAACCGATAGGTGTAAGTGCTCGGTCGATGACCAAACACTTGCACTGCAAGACGAGAAATGTCTCGATGTTTCTTTGATCTTGCGTGCCAGAAAATTTGCTTGGAATTGAACTGAAGAGTTTGATCCTGGCTCAGATTGAACGCTGGCGGCATGCTTTACACATGCAAGTCGAACGGTAACAGGGTGCTTGCACCGCTGACGAGTGGCGAACGGGTGAGTAATGCATCGGAATGTACCGTGTAATGGGGGATAGCTCGGCGAAAGCCGGATTAATACCGCATACGCCCTGAGGGGGAAAGTGGGGGACCGAAAGGCCTCACGTTATACGAGCAGCCGATGTCTGATTAGCTAGTTGGTGAGGTAAAGGCTCACCAAGGCGTCGATCAGTAGCGGGTCTGAGAGGATGATCCGCCACACTGGGACTGAGACACGGCCCAGACTCCTACGGGAGGCAGCAGTGGGGAATTTTGGACAATGGGCGCAAGCCTGATCCAGCCATGCCGCGTGTCTGAAGAAGGCCTTCGGGTTGTAAAGGACTTTTGTCCGGGAGCAAATCCTAGTGGTTAATAACCGCTGGGTCTGAGAGTACCGGAAGAATAA